>JBDTTY010000154.1:0-6461 GCA_040007975.1 Betaproteobacteria bacterium
CTCGATCTGTTCATACTCCTTTTCGCGCTGCTCGGGTTTGGGCGCCCATGGGTAATCCGGGCTCCAGATGCGCTTTGCAAAGGTGTGCGCCAAGACCAGCGCACGTGTGCGTTCGGGATGCATCGCCGCAAACAACGCCGCGAGATTGCCACCTTCGGAATAGCCAAACAGCGCCGCACGTTGCGAGCCCACCGCATCCATCACGACGCGCAGATCGTCCATCCGCTCTTCGAGCGATGGCAGCTTGTCGTTAGGCACACGATCGGATAGTCCGGTACCGCGCTTGTCGAACACGATCAGCCGGGAGAACGAAGCAAGACGCCCAAGAAACCGCGCCATCTCGGGTTCCTCCCACGCGAGTTCGACGTGCGACACCCAGCCGGGCACATACACGAGATCGAAAGGCCCCTGCCCGACAACCTGATATGCGATGTGCACGTCACCGCTACGTGCGTACTGGGTCTTGGGAGTCATGCCGTGTCTGGGGTCGGAGGTGACGTCGCCTTGCGTGAAACTGCGGGTGCATTCGCAATGTAGCACTAGTTTTTCGGGTGCCGCGAAAATTGCCGTCGGAGCGAACAAGGTGGCGTTCACGTTTCGTGCCCTGCCTTTCGCGCACATCGCACCCTGAATCTGGAACAGAGCGGGTCCGCGCGCGGCATTTCGTTGGAGCGGCTTTTTGGACGCGACCGAAATGTGGCGCGCGGACCCGCTCTGTTGCCACCGGTATCGCCGTTTGAGGTGCCGGTACACCATCACGTCACCGTTCAGCATCCCCGCATCGCGAGGCTGAAGCCTCGCCTACAGCTTCGCACGCAGCATCGCGTACCGCATCGCCTACAGCATTGGCATGTCGAGCCCCTTGGCCTTTGCCACGGCAATCGCCGATGTGTAACCCGCGTCCGCGTGTCGCATGACTCCGGTCGCCGGATCGTTCCACAGCACACGCTCGATGCGCTTCGCCGCGGCATCGGTGCCGTCACACACGATCACCACGCCTGAGTGTTGTGAGTACCCCATGCCGACACCACCGCCGTGATGCAGCGAGACCCACGTCGCACCGCCGGCCGTGTTCAGCAATGCGTTTAGCAGCGGCCAATCCGACACCGCATCTGAGCCGTCCTGCATGGCTTCTGTCTCGCGATTAGGACTAGCCACGCTACCCGTATCGAGATGGTCGCGTCCGATCACGATGGGCGCTTTCAGTTCGCCGCTGGCCACCATCGCGTTGAAGGCGAGACCTGCGCGATGCCGATCACCCAATCCAAGCCAGCAGATGCGCGCCGGCAACCCTTGAAATGCGATGCGCTCACTGGCCATGTCGAGCCAGCGATGCAGATGCGCGTCGTCGGGAAACAGTTCCTTCACCCTGCGATCGGTCTTGTGGATGTCCTCCGGATCGCCCGACAGCGCGACCCAGCGAAACGGCCCTTTGCCTTCGCAGAACAGCGGCCGGATATACGCCGGGACAAAGCCCGGAAAGTCGAACGCGTTGGTTACCCCTTCATCGAACGCGACCTGCCGGATGTTGTTGCCGTAGTCGAACGTCGGGATTCCCTGCGTGTGGAATTCGAGCATCGCGTTCACGTGCGTCACGATCGATTTTTTGGCCGCCGCCGTCAACGCCGCGTGCTGGGCCGGATCACGTTGTGCAGCTTGCCAAGCTTCTACCGTCCACCCCGCAGGCAGATAGCCGTTGATCAGGTCATGCGCCGATGTCTGGTCGGTGACCATGTGCGGCTTCACGCCGCGTCGCAGGAGTTCGGGCAGGATTTCTGCCGCGTTGCCGACGAGGCCGACGCTGATCGGCTTGCGTGCCGCTGTTGCCCGCCCGATGCGCGCCAACGCGTCATCCAGATCGCGCGCTTCTGCATCGAGATAACGCGTGGCCAATCGCATTTCAATGCGCGAACGTTGACAGTCGATCGCCAGTATCGACGCCCCCGCCATCGTGGCCGCCAGCGGCTGCGCACCACCCATCCCACCCAACCCCGCCGTCAGTATCCATTTGTCGGCCAGATCATCGCCGTAATGCTGCCGCCCCGCCTCGGCAAATGTTTCGTAGGTCCCCTGCACGATGCCCTGACTGCCGATATAGATCCACGATCCGGCGGTCATCTGACCGTACATCATCAAACCCTTGCGATCCAATTCGTTGAAGTGTTCCCACGTCGCCCACTTGGGCACCAGATTGGAATTGGCCAGCAGCACGCGTGGCGCATCGACGTGAGTCTTGAATACGCCGACCGGCTTCCCTGACTGGATCAGCAACGTCTCGTCATCACCAAGACGGCGCAGCGCCGCCACGATCGCGTCATAACATTCCCAATTGCGCGCCGCGCGACCGATGCCGCCGTACACCACCAATTCCTTCGGATTTTCCGCCACCTCGGGATCGAGATTGTTCATCAGCATCCGCAGCGGCGCTTCGGTGAGCCAACTCTTCGCTGTACGCTCGGTGCCGCGCGGCGCCCGGATCACGCGGTCGGCGTGGCGTGTGCCCATCGCGGATGAAAGGGTTAGGGGATCGTCGCGGTGCATAGCGGGTCCTTGGATGCGGTGGCGTCAACGACCAATTGTCGCACTCATCCCAATCGGAAATCGAGCACGGCAAAGGCTCCTGCTGCTCGTAACACCCCGAGGGGCGGCTGGCGTCCCGTAAAATGCGCGGGTGAATGCCCCCTTAGCTGCCCACACGCCCATGATGCAGCAGTACCTGCGCGTCAAGGCGGAGCATCCGGACAAGCTCGTTTTCTATCGGATGGGGGACTTCTACGAATTGTTTTTTGGCGATGCAGAACACGCGGCGCGCGCGCTCGACATCACGCTGACCGCGCGCGGGCAGTCCGCAGGTGCGCCGATTCCCATGGCCGGCGTGCCCCATCACGCGCTCGAACCCTACCTCGCCAAACTGATGAAGCAGGGCGAGTCGGTGGTAATCGTCGAGCAGTTTGGCGATCCCGCCACCACCAAGGGCCCGGTGGAGCGCAAGGTCGCACGCATCGTCACGCCTGGCACTGTGACAGATGCAAACCTGCTTGAGGCCAAGCGCGACTGTCTGTTGGCGGCGTGGGTCACCAACGGCAAGCGCGCCGGCATCGCGTGGCTCAACCTCGCCGCCGGTGCGCTCACGCTGACCGATGTCGCGTTTGCCGATGCTGCAGGTGTGCTGGAGCGCATTGGTCCCGCGGAATTGTTGGTGCAGGATGGCGCCACGCCCCCCGATTTGCGCGGCAGTCAGCCGCCGGTGCGCACATTGCCACCGTGGCAGTTCGATCATGATGCGGCTACGCGCGCATTGACGACCCAACTCGGTACCCACGATCTCGCCGCCTTTGGTGCCATCGACGTGCCGCTCGCCATCGGGGCGGCTGGCGCGCTATTGCATTACGCGGGCGCCACACAGCAGTCCGCACTCACCCACGTGCGTTCCATTGCCGTCGAACACGCCGACGCCTTTGTTGCGCTCGATGCGGCCACGCGCCGCAATCTGGAAATCACCGCCACGCTGGCCGGCGATGCTGCGCCCACACTGCTATCGCTGCTTGATCATTGCACCACTGCCGCGGGCAGCCGCCTGTTGCGCCAATGGCTGCTGCAGCCGTTGCGCGATCAGGCCGCGATATCCGGGCGCCTTGACGCGATCGCGGCGTTGCTCGACGCGCCGCCCGTCGCGCGCGACCTGACCGCCTTGATCAAGCGCACGGTTGACATCGAACGCATCGCCGGTCGCGTCGCGTTGCGCACGGCGCGTCCGCGTGATTTGTCCGGCCTGCGCGACACGCTGGCGTTGTTGCCTCCGATCGTCGAGGCGGCATCCGCATTGCCAACGCCGCTGTTCAGCGCCGCGCAACGCGATCTTGCGCCCGATCCCCAGTGGGCCGCGCTGCTCGCACGCGCAATCGCCGTCGAGCCAGCTACGCAGCTGCGCGATGGCGGCGTAATCGCTGCAGGCTACGACACCGAGCTGGACGAACTGCGCGCCATCGACACCGATTGCGGCACATTTCTCGTCGCCCTCGAAGCCCGCGAACGCGAACGCACCGGCATCAGCAGCCTCAAGGTCGAATACAACCGGGTGCACGGCTTCTATATCGAAGTGAGCAACGCCAACGTCGAGAAAATTCCGGACGACTATCGTCGTCGACAGACGTTGAAAAACGCGGAGCGCTACATCACGCCGGAATTGAAAACGTTTGAGGATCGTGCGTTGTCGGCGCAGGAGCGCGCGCTGGCCCGCGAGAAGCATCTGTATGACGGCGTGCTGGACGCATTGAGCAGCGCGATCATCGAACTGCAGCGCGCGGCGTCCGCATTGGCGCGACTCGACGTGCTGGCCACGCTGTCGGCACGGGCACGCGAACTCGATTTTTGCCGCCCCGAGCTGACCGACTCGCCGGGCATCGTGATCCGCGGCGGCCGCCATCCGGTCGTCGAGCAAATGGTCGACGCCTATATCCCCAACGATGTCGCGCTGCGCGCAGACCGCCGCCTGCTGCTCGTTACCGGGCCCAACATGGGTGGCAAATCGACGTACATGCGCCAGACGGCCGTGGTTGCGCTGCTGGCGTGCTGCGGCATGTACGTACCGGCGCAGAGTGCCGCCATCGGCCCGCTGGATGCCATCTTCACGCGCATCGGGGCGGCGGACGATCTTGCCGGAGGTCGATCGACCTTCATGGTGGAAATGACCGAGGCCGCGTACATCCTCAACCGTGCCACCCCACAAAGCCTGGTGCTGGTCGACGAAATCGGCCGTGGTACGTCGACCTACGACGGGCTGGCGCTGGCATGGGCCATCGCGCACCGACTAGCGGAGCGTAATCGCTGCCTTGCATTGTTCGCCACGCACTATTTCGAATTGACCGGACTGGCCGCCGAAATGGAAGGCTGCGCCAACGTGCATTTCGACGCCGCGGAACATCGCAATGGCATCGTCTTTTTGCATGCGGTCGAGGATGGACCGGCCAACCGCAGCTACGGCCTGCAGGTGGCGCAACTCGCCGGCGTGCCGCCGGACACCGTGCGGCAGGCACGAAACTATCTCGCGCGGCTGGAGCAGCATGCCGCACGCGACGATGGTCAAGGCGATCTGTTTGCGGCCGGTGCCGCGCCGGATGCAGCAATGACCACACTCGACCCGCACGCCGCCGAAGTGATCGATCGGCTGCGTGCGCTCGATCCGGATGCGCTTTCGCCGCGCGAGGCGCTCGACGCGCTATACGCGTTGAAACGACTGGCGGCCGAGTAAAGCTGCGTCAGTGGTGGTGATGACCGCCTGCGCCGTGCGCATGACCATGCGCGACTTCGTCGGCGGTGGCCGCACGCACTTCCAGCACCGTGCCGTCAAAGCGCAGCCGCTGCCCGGCGAGTTCGTGATTGCCATCGAGCACCGCTTTGCCGTCGGCGATGGCGGTCACGCGCCAGACCACTTCCTGGCCATCCTGCTCGGCAACCAGATAGCCGCCGATCGTGATGTCGGGCGGCAGGTCGGCCACCGGCTCCATGCGAATCAATTTCGGGTCGTATTCGCCGAACGCATCTTCGGGTTCGAGCGTCACCGAGATCGAGTCACCGGTCTTCTTGGTGTTGAGTGCTTCCTCGATCTTGGGGAAAATGCCGGAATGGCCGCCATGCAGATACGTCAACGGCTCGGGCGATTCTTCGATCAGCTGATTGCCGGCATCGAAAAGTTTGAAGGTCAGGGTGACGACGGTGTTGGCAAGAATATTCATCGAGGGCTCGAAATGGAAGGGACGCGACGTCGCGGTCGCGGGCAAACGCGCGCATTGTACTCGGCTGCGGCACCGGTGCGTGGCGGCGCGATGGTAGGCTTGCCCTGATGCCCGACAACACCACCGCAAAACTGCCCTTGCTGGGCGGCCACACGCCAGCGGCGTTTCTGCGCCGATTCTGGCAGAAGGAGGCCCTGCTCGTGCGCGGCGCAATCCCGGATTTCGCGGGTTTGCACACACGCGCCACGTTGTTTGCGTTGGCGGGGCGCGACGATGTAGAGGCACGGCTCCTGGTCCGTAGCGGGCGGGCATGGACACTCGAACATGGCCCGTTTCCGGCCAGGCTGCTGCGAACCCTGCCGGCCGTCGACTGGACACTGCTGGTCCAGGGGGTCAATCTCGAAAGTGACGCCGCCGACACCCTGTTGCGCCGCTTTGCGTTCCTGCCATTTGCGCGCCTTGATGACCTCATGGTCAGCTATGCCGCGCCGGGGGGCGGCGTTGGCCCGCATTTCGATTCGTACGACGTATTTTTGCTGCAAGGATTCGGGCGGCGCCGGTGGCGCTACGGCCGGCAGCAGGATCTCGCGTTGCGACCCGGTTTGCCGGTCAAGATCCTGCGCCGTTTCGTGCCGCAGCATGACACGGTGCTGGCGCCGGGTGACATGCTATATCTGCCGCCCGCCTATGCCCACGACGGCATTGCGGTGGATGCCTGCACGACGT
>JBDTTY010000155.1:0-6445 GCA_040007975.1 Betaproteobacteria bacterium
GATACGCGTCCTGTACGACCGTAAAAATCGCACCCAGCGTCGCATCGATTCCTTCAAAGTACTGGCCGCGCGCAAACGCGGGTGCGAGCACCTCATCTAGAATACGGTGCGCCTCGACGTCGGTCAGCAGGCCTTCAAAACCATAGCCAACCTCGATGCGCGCCGTGCGCTCGTTCATGAACACGAACAGGATGGCGCCGTTGTCGATCCCTTTGCGACCAAGGTGCGAACGATCCGCGATACCGATCGTGAACGCCTCGATGGACGTTTCGGGGACACGTGGATAAATGGCGACCGCAATCTGATTCGACGTTTCCTTCTCGAAGTTGTCGAGCGCGGCGCCAAGTTGCGTCGCCTCGTCCCCGTGCAGCACATTGGCGTGATCGGTGATGAAGGTCGACAGCGGCGCATTGGCGGACGTCGTCGTCTTTGATGGCAACGTTTGCGCGTAGTTGCCGGCACTCACGGCAATCCAGAACAGCGTCCACGCCAACATGACCCAGAAGAACGGTGGCACTTCACCGTTGTCGAGCGGCGCACGGCTCGCCTTGGACTTGGGGGCCGCAGGTGCCGGAATACCGGGAAATCCCGTCAACGCAATCACGATCAGCGCAATGGACAACAGCCAGATCCAATAGGCAGGCAGCCGCGCGAACTCGGGGATCAGCAATGCGACGCTGCCATCCACCACCAGCATGACCAGCAGGATGGCTTTCCAGGTCAACGATACAGTCGCACAACGCCGCAGATAGGGCGCAAACAGGTAAGCAATGTTGGTGAACAATGCCAAGGCAAGCAGCGCGCTACGCCAGAAGCCAAGGCTGCCTGGTGACCCCGGGGCGGCTTCGCTCCAGACGATGCCCTTGCCCACGACGTAAAACGCCGAGATGCCAAACGCGTCGCCCGCGAACGAACCCGAAGGCGCCGGAATCAACAAGGCGAGTGCCAACAGTATCCACGCCAGCCTTAGCAGCGTCCGACGCGAAATGAACGGGGATTTGGTGGACGTGTCGGACATGCGTGCCGGAGTGTATCCCGTCCGCACCGAAGGCGAGGCATGTAGGCGAGGCTTCAGTCTCGCGAACCGGACACCGGACGCGTAAACCTCGCGACACAGATTCCCGAGGCTGAAGCCTCGTCTACACTATCGAGACCATGGCTTCACCCAACGACCGCACCCGCATCCTGTTTGTCTGCCTCGGCAATATCTGCCGTTCGCCGACAGCGGAGGTCGTATTTCGTGCTGCTGCGCGTCGCGCCGGGCTGGGCGGCCTCGTCACCGTCGAATCCGCCGGCACCGGTGATTGGCATGTCGGCAATCCACCGGACTACCGGGCGATTGAGCACGCGGCACACCGTGGCTACGACTTGTCGATGCTGCGAGCACGACAATTCAAAATGGCCGACTTTGATCGATACCACTGGATCCTGCCAATGGACCGCTCCGTCTTTCGCGATCTCGACGCAATGCGTCCGGCGCACTTTGTCGGACAACTCCGGCTGTTTCTCGATCTCGCCCCGCAACTGGGTGTGCACGATGTGCCGGATCCCTACGATGAGGGGCCGGCGGGATTCGAATTGACACTCGATCTGATCGAACAGGGCAGCGCGGCCTTCGCCGCTACATTGGCGCAATCATTGCAGCGCTGACCGTGTTCAGATCCCATCCAGATGCCATGACGAACCTGATCAAGGGCGCGCATCGTGATCGGTTCGTCGTGGCGTTTTGCTGCGGATGAAACGTACCGTTCAGTTGCCCTTCAATTGCCCGCGCACTTCGCCACCGGGGTTTCGGGCGCTGTGCACGTTGACATACAGATTACCCGCCTTGTAGGCCGCGTACTGCGCCTCAGTCAGCTTGGCACCGGGGGCCGACGCAAACGTGTTGTCGCCCGTCTTGGTAAACGGAACGATCACGGGGCCGTTGGCGCCTGCGGCAGCTTCGTGAATATGTGACGCAGTGGCAGTCATGCCGGTGACGGTAACGGACGCCGTGACCGAGCGATCATCCTTGATGTTGACTGTCGCCGTTCCCGTGGCCGACGTGGTCACTGGTGGCACCTGATTGCTGCCCGACAGTTCAATCCGTTGTCCGCCCATCATCGGGCTCATCGACGCACAGCCGGCGAGGATCGCAACGACGCCCGCGGCCGCGAGCGTAAGACCCAACTTCGACTTCAGGAACGTAATTTTCATGATTCTCCTCTATAGGAATGAATGGGTCGAGCCAGCCGCAACAAACTTCTACAACACGGCACCGGAGAACGATACACCCTGCCCCGGCACGCTGTGCATTAACAGCCTGATGTGGCAATGTCCGGGTTCCAGCGCGCATGGTGCAGTGCATTGGTGGCCATAGGCCTGTGTTGGCGTAGAGGCGTCAAAACGCCCAGACTCGTCGCAGCCGCGGCATCGTCAAGGAAGGGGAAAGTAATGGAATCGTTGAAGACTGCCAGCGACACGCTGTTCATTCTGCTGGGCGCCATCATGGTGCTTGCCATGCATGCCGGGTTTGCGTTCCTCGAACTCGGCACGGTGCGCCGGAAAAATCAGGTCAATGCGCTCGTCAAGATCATGGTCGACTTTGCGGTGTCGACGATCGCGTATTTCTTCATCGGCTATGCGGTTGCCTACGGTGTGACATTTTTCACCGGCGCCGAGTCGCTTGCCGCGAAAAATGGCTACGAGCTCGTCAAATTCTTCTTTCTGTTGACCTTTGCTGCGGCGATTCCGGCCATCGTGTCGGGCGGTATCGCCGAACGCGCACGCTTCAACCCACAGCTTGCCGCCACGTTCATGCTGGTTGGATTCCTGTATCCATTATTCGAAGGCATCGCCTGGAACCAGCATTTCGGCATCCAGGCGTGGCTGAAGTCGACGTTTGGCGAAGAGTTTCACGATTTCGCGGGCAGTGTCGTCGTGCATGCTTTCGGCGGTTGGGTTGCCCTCGTTGCCGTGGTGATGCTGGGGGCGCGACGCGGCCGCTATTCGAAGGAAGGCGGCGTCGCTGCGCATCCGCCGTCGTCGATTCCGTTTCTCGCACTCGGCGCGTGGATCCTGGCGGTCGGCTGGTTCGGATTCAACGTGATGTCGGCGCAAACCCTCGACAAGATTTCCGGACTCGTCGCCATCAATTCGCTGATGGCGATGGCCGGCGGCACGCTTGCAGCGTTTGTCGTTGGCAAAAACGACCCCGGCTTTGTGCACAACGGTCCCCTTGCCGGACTGGTTGCCGTATGCGCGGGTTCTGACGTCATGCACCCGTTCGGCGCACTCGCCACCGGCGTCGTGGCCGGTGCACTATTCGTGGTGTTGTTCACGCAGACGCAAAATCGCTGGAAGATCGATGATGTGCTTGGCGTTTGGCCGCTGCACGGCATCTGCGGAGCGTGGGGCGGTCTCGCCGCCGGCATCTTCGGCACCAAGACTTTGGGGGGCTTGGGCGGCGTCGCATTCGGCTCACAATTGCTGGGCACCGGCCTCGGTATTGCGATTGCCGTCACGGGGAGTGCCATCATTTACGGCACGCTAAAGGCTGTCGTCGGGCTGCGCCTCGATCCGGAGGAAGAATTCAATGGCGCCGACCTGACAATTCACAAGATCAGCTCGACGGCTGAACGGGAAACGGCGTGGTAACGCCACACCCGTAACATCCGTAGGCGAGGCTTCAGCCTCGCCCCAGCCCCGCAATCATGTCGACGTGCGAATGATGCCCCGAGCCTACTTCTTACCGTCCCCAGAATCAGCCAGCCGATCGGCAACAGCCAGCGGCACCGGGCCGCCGCCGGCCTCCACTGCAATTTCCAGAATGTTTTTCAAGGCGGTAACCGCTTCATTCAGCGCTGCACACGCACTGCGCGACTTGTGTGCCGTCAGCACCAGCGCGTCGTCGGCCAGATGGTCCTCACAGCGCAGATCCGCGCCGAGAACAGTCAACGCGTCGAGAATCCTGCCTACTTCAATGGCGGTATCCTTGGTGGGTTGCATGGGGAACCTGCTCCTGCGAATTATTGGCATCGCACATTGTAAACATACCCGTTCGAGCCCGCACTTCCACGGTTCATTTTCCCATCCCGGCATTGCATTCAGGACGTTAGGGAAAGTGCCCAGCTTTCGCCTATGATTCGACGATCGCACCACCCAAATGGGCTTGCTTAGGCGGATGCCAAACCATCGAGTTGCCGTTGCGTTTTTGATGTTGGTCCTGCTGGGTCTCTCCGGCGGATGGGCGAACGCGCAGGTTCTCTCAACGCCAAACACGATCCCCACGCGGATCGGCTCGCAGGTACCGCCGCCGATGGCAACGCCACCCGGCGAAGTGCGGATTGGCGTTTTCCTGTACTCGGTCCAGCAAATCGACATCGCCCGACATTCATTTCGCGCGTCGTTCAATGTCTGGTGGCGCTATCACGGCGACGACTTCGATCCGATCGGCACGCTGCAGATCGTCAATGCACAGCAGACCAGCGTCATACTGGGCGACAGGCGCAAACTTCCCAACGGCGACACGTATGTCGTAGCTCGAGTCGAAACCACGATCGAGCAGGTTCTCGATACTTCCAGATTTCCATTCGACCGCCATCGCCTACAGATCGTGATCGAATCGTTGTACGAAGACGACTACCTCCAATACGTCGTCGACACCACGGCCAGCATGCTGGATCTGGAGGTCTATTCGCCGGGTTGGCAGATCACCGACTTCTCGATCCACGAAGAGCGCAAGAAATATCACACTGATTTCGGACTCCCCGAACGCACCAATGACGAATATTCGCGCGCAATTATCGAGGTGACCGCGGAGCATGTCGGGTGGGCGCTGGTGATCGACTATTTCATCGGCTTCATCACCAGCATCCTGATTTGCCTGCTGGCGTTCCTCGTCAATCCGCGATTGCTTCCCGCCCGGGCGACAATGATCGGCACCGCCGTCTTCGCTGCGGTGGGCAACAAGTACGTCGTCAACTCACTGACCGACGCGAGTTTCGGCGCACGACCGGCAACTGTCGTGGTGATCACGGCATTCTCGATGGTTCTGATTCTGCTTCTAACGTCGATCGCATGCGAACGCATGATCGAAGCCGGCAATGTCGCACGAGCGAACCGGCTCAATCGCAACATTGGTGTGGCCGCAGCGTGTGGTTGCCTGCTGGTCACGCTTTACGTGGCTTGGATCGCGATATCGGCGTAGCACGGTCCGCGCGGTGGCGCACGTAAGGAAAAATAGCCCTGAATGGGGCCTTTTTTCCTTGCTGGCAATTCGCGGAAAATTCGATTGGATGACCAACCAAAGGCGGTACGACCTGCCGCAGGGTATTGTCGATGGTCACAATGCCCGGTAACGGACGCCCGTTGCTGAACAGAGTCAACACGGTTTTCGGCGTTTCCGTTGCAGCGGCACGCACGGTGCAATCGCGCGTGTGTACGAATACGGCGAGCACTGCACCTGCCATCTACGTCCCACGACTCGACACTGCCCCGAATCCGTTCTCGCGACGTGGCGAACTCGCGCTTAAACGTCGGACCTTCCTGGAATGCGGGTTCATACCAGTCCGAAATTTGGAGTGCGTAGTCCTTCGGATGTGCCTGCCAGGAGTGCTTCAAGTCGCTCGATACGATGGCGGCTCGGCGTGGTGATCGCATAAAAATTCTCTTGCAACTCCGTCGATTCGCCCAACTTCAATAGAATGCCTGAGCGCAATTCATCCTGTACGACCACCTCGGGAAGCACCGTTAGCCAGCCACTATCCCGCGCGATCAGGCGAAGCATGGCCATGTCATCGACTTCGGCCCGCAGTCGCGGCTTCACGTTCGCCGAGATGCACAACGCATCGAACTGGGCTCGAAGTGCATGCCGAGGCCCCGGTAATGCGATGTCGGCACCATGCAAGTCTTCCGGAACACGCAATTGGCGATCCTTCCATATGCTCGCAGGTCCCACCAACGAGATCGCCTGCCTGCCCAGGAAGCGACAGTGCAACGGGCGATTCGATTCGGCACGCACGGTTTCGTTGGCGAGCACCACGTCGAGTTGATGCTGTAACAGTCGATCGAGCAACCCCTCCAGTAAGCCAGATTCCAAGGTCAGTACAACGGATGGGTCGAACAGCAAGGGACGAATCCAGTTTTCCTGATAATTTCTGGACAACGTCGACACGCTACCAACCCGCAGTCTGATCATGCCCTCGCTGTAGCCTTGCAGTCTTCCCAGCATTTCCTGCCCCAGGCCGAAGATGTCCTCGGCATAGGAAAAAACCAGTCTGCCTCTCGCTGTAAGCACAAGGCGCTTAGCTTCACGGGCAAACAGCGGCTCGCCCAGCCGTTCTTCAAGTTGCTTGATCTGGGCGGACAGTGCCGATTGGGACGTGTGCACCTCCTGTGCGGCGCGGGTCAGGTGCCCTATCTTGGCAACACGCCAAAAGTAGAACAGGTGGTGGAAGTTCAGATG
>JBDTTY010000156.1:0-6443 GCA_040007975.1 Betaproteobacteria bacterium
CGCGATCACCCATCCGCGGGTATTCCCTGAATCAATCGTTGTTCGTTGTTATCCCACCGAATGGCAGGTGCGGCTACCGCTGGTGCGGCACTCGAATCCGGACCGAAACACCGGATCGAGACGCAGTGCACGCTTGCGATTACAGACTGCGGCTCACGGGTTAAGTTCATTTGCCGGACATGGTCGCCGAAGCGAATCCATGGTCATTAGTTTTGTCCAGGACAACTGCGGCACGAATCTGCCCGGTCACCAAACCCCGCCAATTGCGCAAAACGGGTGACGCCAGTGGTGACAGCGCTTGCCGCGAGGCTTTGTCCAGCAGACCCAATTGGTCCAACACTGCCACCGTGACCGCGTGCAATCCGCGCGAATGACCATCCGCCACTTTGATCGCGATGCCCCAGCCGCGGCTGCGGATGCTCATGGCGCGGACACCCTCCGCCCCGATCTTGCTGATCCAGTCGCCACGACCGGCGCGGGACAATGCCAGATCGGCGCCCTGTTCGCCTGAGATCATTTCCGGATGCGCGGTCATGGCGTCGGCAATTTGCCGTGGGGCGTGACCGTAGTTGGCATCCACCGCGCCCACCCCGAGTCGCGCGTAGGCACCCGCGAGGCGATGCAGCGGCAACGTGTAGTTGGGCGCCGAGCAGCCATCGATACCCGCAACCATCTCAGTTTCCGGCACGTCGGCATACCAGCTGACGGCTTTTTTGATCGCCTGCTGCAGTGGGTGCTCCAGTGCCAGGTAGTCCACTTTGTCGTGCCCGCACATGACGCAATAGGCCAGCATGCCGCTGTGCTTGCCGGAACAATTATTGGCCAATGGCGAATACGGAGGCGGTGGCGGCACTTCGCCCCGTGCATCGAACCGATACGGCACATGCGTGCCGCATTGCAAATTCCCTGCCGTATTGCCGGCCTTGGCCAGCATGTCCGCGGCGGCCTCGACATGGCGCGTTTCCCCGGCATGACTGCCGCAAAGCAACGCGACTTCAGGCGACGTGTACCCAAATCGCTCGACACCGCCCGCGGCTACGAACGGCAACGCTTGCAACGGCTTTAACGCACTGCGGGTAAACGTGACCGATAACGGGTCACCGGCCGCAAACAGCAGTGTGCCATTCGCATCGCAAACGGCCACCGAACCGCGATGGACACTTTCCACGATGCCGCCGCGCATCACGTCGGCGATGCGAACATGGGCAATTTCGGCGGTGGGCATTGGTGTCGTCACGCAAGGATCTTTGTTGGGTAGGGCAACCCGTGATTATCGCCCATTTGCATGTGCTCCTGACGGAAGCCCACGATCCTGACTGCTCTGTCGATTCGCCACGCCTACCTGTAGGCGAGGCTTCAGGCCTGCGTCGCGCCCGCTATGGGGATCCCGACGCAGCGGCCAGCGCGGCCTTGATCTGCTCCAACGCGGTGGGGTCCTCGATGGTGGTGAGATCGCCAGGATCGCGTCCCTCGGCCAGCGCCTGCAGCGACCGCCGCAACAATTTGCCTGATCGCGTCTTGGGCAAGGTGGTGACGAAGTAAACGGCACCCGGTCTGCCGATCGCACCCAGCTGGCGGTCCACGGTGGCCAACACTTCCTGTCGCAGCGATGCCTCGCCGGCAGTGTCGCGGATGCGCTCCGGATCCTTCACGACCGCAAACGCGACTGGAATCTGTCCCTTCAGTGCATCCGCTACGCCGACGACCGCAACTTCGGCGATGGCTGCATGCGCCTGCACGGCCTCTTCGATTTCACGCGTACCCAGACGATGGCCGGCGACGTTGATCACATCATCGGTGCGACCGAGCACGAAATAGTACCCATCCGCGTCGCGCGTGGCCCAATCAAACGTCGAGTACGCGACGCGGCCAGGAAACGTATTGAAATAGGTGTTGACGAAGCGCTCGTCGTCACCCCACACCGTGCTCATGCATCCGGGCGGCAGCGGCGGCATGATCGCCAGTACTCCTTTTTCGCTCACGCCGACATCGCGGCCCGTGGTCTCGTCGAGCAACCGGACATCGTACCCGGCGCAGGGAAACGACGGACTGCCGAACTTGCGCGGCGTGTCCTCCACACCGGGCTGCGCGGACAGGATCGGCCATCCGGTTTCGGTTTGCCAATAATTGTCAATGATCGACACCCCACCCAACGCATCCGTCACCCATCGTGCAGTAGGTTCGTCGAGCGGTTCGCCGGCAAGAAACAGACGCCGCAGCGACGACACATCGTGCTGACGCATAAACGCCGTGTCCTGCTTTTTCAACACGCGAATGGCGGTCGGCGAACTGAACATCGTCGTGACGTTGTAGTCGGCAACGATCTTCCACCAGATGGCAGGATCAGGGCGAATCGGCAACCCCTCGTACAGAATCGTGGTCGAGCCGTTGATCAGCGGTGCGTAGACGATGTACGAATGGCCCACCACCCAGCCGATATCGCTGGTCGTGAACATCGTCTCGCCAGGTGCCACGCAAAAGATGTCTCGCATCGACGCGGCGAGCGCCACGGCATAGCCACCGGTGTCGCGCTGGACGCCTTTGGGCTTGCCGGTGGTCCCGGATGTATACAGGATGTACGACGGCTCGCTGGATTCGAGCCATGCACACGGCACCTGTGCGGTCATGTGCTGCGCACGCAGGGCCGCGTAATCGTGATCGCGCCCCTCCACCCGCGCCATCGCGGGATCGAGGTGGCGATTCACGATCACGACGTGGGCGGGTGGATGGGACGCGATGCGCATTGCAGCATCGACCAGCGGCTTGTAAAGAATCGCCTTGCCACCGCGCATCCCCGCATCGGACGTGAACAGTACTTTGGGACGCGCGTCATCGATGCGCGTGGCGAGGCTGGCCGCCGCAAAGCCGCCGAACACCACCGAATGCACGGCACCCAGACGCGCACAAGCCAGCATGGCGAAGACGGCCTCCGGCACCATGGGCATGTAGATCAGTACCCGGTCGCCTCGCGCTACGCCTAGGCTGGCCAGCACGGCCGCGCACCGATTGACCTCGGCCGCAAGTTCGCGATACGTGTAACGCGTCGTCTGACCCGTCTCCGTCGACAGATAGATCAGCGCATCCTGATCGGCGCGGTCATGCAGATGACGATCCACCGCGTTGTGGCACAAGTTGGTCGTGCCACCGACAAACCATCGCGCAAACGGCGGTTTCGAATAGTCGAGCACCGACGTAAATGGCGTCTGCCAGTCGATTAGCGCGGCGCGCTCGCGCCAGAATCCCTCGCGATCGTTCAACGAACGTGCATGAAACTCGTGATAACTTGGCATGTTGATCTACTCCTACCCGTGACAACAATGGCGGGATCAGCCGCCGTGCGAATCAGGCGCGATGCGCACGACGGTGCGACCGCGCACAAGTCCCTTCAGGTATGCATCGAAATGTGTTGGCAGCTCCTCGAAATCGATCGTGCGCACTTGATCGTGCACGCGGTCGGGGCGCCACTCCATCGCCAGTTTGTTCCAGGTGCGTTGGCGCAGCGGCATCGGCGTGTTGGCGCTATCGATGCCGAGCAGATGCACACCGCGCAGAATGAACGGCATCACCGTGGTGGAGAGCTTGACGTCGGCGGCAAGACCGACGGCGGCAACGGTGCCGCCGATTTTCGCGGACGCCAGCAACCACGCCAGAATATCGCCACCCAGGTTGTCGATGGCACCTGCGAAGGCCATGCGTTCCAGTGGCTTGATCCGGGTGAGATCGATGGACTGCCGCAACAGGACGTCGCGCGCACCGATACCTTTCAGGTAATCGACTTCCTCAGCCTTCCCCGTGATCGCAACCACGTGATAGCCGATCTTGGCCAACACCTCCACCGCCACTGATCCCACGCCGCCCGTCGCACCGGTCACGGCTACCGGACCATTGTCGGGCTTTAACCCATTGTGTTCCATCAATCCAATGGCCAACGCTGCGGTGTAACCCGCCGTCCCCAACGTCATCGCGTCGAACGCGGTCATCGACTCCGGGCGGCGAACGATCCAGTCTCCGGGTACACGCACATGTTCGGCGTATCCGCCATCGTGGGACACCCCAAAGTCATACCCGGTGACGATCACCTTGTCGCCTACCTTGAAGCGATGATCCACCGACGCTTCGACCGTGCCGGCAACATCGATGCCGGCGTTGGTCGGAAATTTGCGCATGATCCTGCCGGTGCCGTTGTACGACAGCGCGTCCTTGTAGTTGATGGTCGAATACTTGGTGCGCAGCAGGACGTCTCCCGGATCGAGTTCGTCGATCGTCATGTCGACGAAGCGGCTCGATACCACCTTGTTCTCTTCGAACGTACGGTAGGCCTTGAATGTTGACATCGGATTCTCCCTGGTGTGATCAGGTGATTGAAGTGGCAGTTTGGCGAGTGGCCGCGCCTCAAGCCGCGACCGGAGCAATCACCGATGAGGACGACACATTGTGGTCCACCGCACGCGGCCGTGCCATGTATTCGCGCGTGCGCATTTCGGTCAGGCGGCTAACCGTGCGCGGAAACTCCTGCGCATTCGGTCCGCTTTTGTACAACGTCTCGGCTGGTGCGGCCGACGAGGCGACAAGTTTCACCCCATTGTCGTACAGAATATCGATCAGCCACGTAAAGCGCCGAGCCAGATCGCCCTGCTGCTCAGTCATCACCGGAATGTCCGACAGAAACACCAGCGCAAAGCGCTGCGCCAGTTCGAGGTAATCGCGCTGCGACCGCGGGCCGTCGCACAAGGTCGAAAAATCAAACCAGACGGAACTCCCGGCGCGACGCCGCGCGATCAACGGCCGCCCTTGCACGGACAGGCGCGGCGATTCATCCGCGCCGCTTTTCATCGCGTCGAAAGCGGCCGTCAGTGCATGGTCCGCCTGCGGGCCCGACGGGACCAGAAACGTCTCGACGTGTTCCAAGGCACGCAGCCGATAATCGATTCCGCCATCGACTTCCACGACATCGAGCCAATGCTTTAGCAACGCGATCGTAGGAACGAAATTTTGCCGCTGCAGGCCATTGGGATACAGACCCTGCGGCGGATAGTTTGACGTCATTACGAACACGACGCCAGCGTCAAACAGCGCCGACAGCAGGCGCCCGAGGATCATTGCATCGGCGATATCCGATACATGAAATTCGTCGAAGCAGATGAGTCGCCACCGCTTGGCAATGCGGGCGGCCACAGAGGCCAATGGATCGACTTCGCCCTTGAGTGTCTGCAGATCGGCGTGGACATCGCGCATGAAGGCGTGAAAGTGCACACGTATTTTGCGCTTGAGTGGCACGGCAGCAAAAAAACTGTCCATCAGAAAACTCTTGCCGCGACCCACGCCTCCCCACAGGTATAACCCGCGCGGAACATCGGGGGGAGCAAACAGGCGCTTCAATCGCGACTGTCGTGCCGCGCGAAATGCGGTGAGCTCGTCAGACAGCACTTGCAACCGTCCAAGCGCCTCGGCCTGCGCATGATCGAGCGTAGTCCCGCGCTGCGCCAGAATGGGATCAAGATAGTCGACAAGCGCGCCACTGCGGCGCGCAATTTGATCGGGGAACATTTCCCCGATCATGTCAGAAGTTGAGTGTCCTGCCGTCCACGGCCAGCGCCGCTTCCTTGGTGGCTTCGGAAAGCGTCGGGTGCGCGTGGCAGATTCGCGCCAGGTCTTCGCTGGACGCACCAAACTCCATGGCGACCACGCCCTCGGCAATCAATTCCGATGCCATCGGACCCACGACATGCATGCCTAGAATACGATCGGTCGTACGGTCCGCCAAAATCTTCACAAAGCCCGATGTGTCACCGATCGCACGGGCACGGCCATTGGCCATGAACGGAAAGCTACCGGCACGATAGTCGACGCCCCGCGCTTGCAACTGCTGTTCTGTTTCGCCTACCCACGCGATTTCCGGTGCCGTGTAGATCACCCAAGGCACAGTATTGAAGTCGACGTGGCTATGCTGGCCGGCGATACGCTCGGCGACGGCGGCGCCCTCCTCTTCAGCCTTGTGCGCCAGCATCGGCCCGCGTACGACGTCGCCAACGGCCCACACGCCGGGCAGATTGGTGCGGCATTCTTCGTCCACAGTGATGAAACCGCGTGCATCGAGCGCAAGACCCACGGACTCCGCACCAAGCCCGCCGGTGAACGGCAATCGTCCGATCGACACGATCAGTTGATCGAAGGTCAACGTCTGCGCAGCACCGACGCTGTTGGCATAGGCAACGGTGACGTCTTTTTTGCCCACTGTGACCGCACTGATCGCCACCCCGGTCTCGACCTTCAAACCCTGTTTGCTGAAGAGTTTCAGCGCTTCCTTGGCAACACCTTCATCGACTGCGCCCAGGAATGTCGGCAGGGCCTCGAGTATCGTCACGTCGGCACCCAGGCGGCGCCAGACACTGCCCATTTCCAGTCCGATCACGCCGGCGCCGATGACACCGAGCTTCTTCGGC
>JBDTTY010000157.1:0-6407 GCA_040007975.1 Betaproteobacteria bacterium
GCAGCGCTTGTTGTCGGCAATGCCAACGGTGCGAAAGTGATACCGGCTCGCGCCAGTGCCAGTGCGAGAATCAGGTGCCGATACGGCCTCGCCACACCGACCAGCACCACATCACGCGGCTGCAGCCCCGCCGCGCTCAATCGTGCCGCGATCACGTCAAGCGTTCGATCCAGCTCGTGGTAGGTCAGCGTCAGGCCATCCGCTCGAATCAACGCGAGGGCATCGGGGCGGGTCTGCGCAGCCGTACGTATCGATGTGGTGATGTTCATGCGGGTCTGTGCAAGATTGAAGGGGCAGGGCGACGGGACCGAAACGGCGTCGGCACTATACGACATCGTGATCCGACGCTGGCACTTTGTGGTCGACTGCAGGTAAAGGATAATGCGAATTCGCGCGCAGGACCCACACGTGCCGGAACGGTGAAGCGTCGAACGGATGCGCACCCATTGCGCTCAGGAGATACGATTTGTCCAAGACGTTTTTGGTGTCCTCGATGATGCTGCTGGCTCTTGCAGCGGCCCCTGAGCCGGTTTTGGCGCAGGGGTTTCCCGCGCAGCCGATTCGCTTAATCAGCGGTGGCGCCGCCGGAGGCGGATGGGATCTGGCCGCCCGGCTGTTGGCCGAGCGGATGAAAGACGATCTGGGGCACGCGGTGATCGTCGACACCAGGCCGGGTGCCGACGGCATCCTGGCCGCCAACGCAGTTGCCGCGGCGGCACCGGACGGTTACACGCTGTTGCCGGCCGTGACCTCGGTGATGATCATGAACCCCGTCGTGCACGACAAGCTCTCCTATGAACCCTTGCGGGATTTCGAGCCGATTTCCCTGGTTGGCATCTATCCGTTGGTAATGGCCGTCAATCCGGCAGTGCCGGCCAAGACACTCAAGGAACTGATTGCGCTCGCCAAAGACCAACCGGGCAAGCTCAACTACGGCTCGGCCAACAGCGCTTACACATTTGCCACCGAAGTTTTCATGCAACAAACGGGCGCCAGCTTCTATCGGATTCCGTACAAGGGCAGCGCGCAGACCGTGACGGCGCTGGTGGCGGGGGACGTGCAGGTTGCGCTGATCGATGCCGCATCGGCGCTGCCACAGATCAAATCCGGCCGCATCCGCGCGTTGGCCGTCGCCAGTCCGCGCCGGCCTTCATTTTTGCCGGATACGCCGACGATGGCCGAGGCGGGGCTATCCAGCTATGAGCTTATGCTGTGGATCGGCATGTTTGCGCCGGCCAGGACACCACATGATGTGATTGCGCGTCTGCACACGTCGATCGAGCGCAGCCTGCAGGTGCCCGAATTTCGTGAGCGCCTCACCAATGCAGGAGTGTTGCCGATGTCGACAACACCCGATGAGTTGCGTGACCTCGTCCGTCGCGACCTGGCTCAGGCACGGGAGATCACGAAACTGGTCCGCATGGGGGCCGAGTGAATCTGCCGGTCGCTGTAATGGTGGTCGCGCTTGCGCTGACAGGTTGCGCATCGACGCCGTCATCATCGGCATTGAAGGTTCAGGATGGCGACCCGGCGACCATCAATCGCGATTGCAAACTGCTGGGTACGGTCAGCGGGCGCAGTGTCTTTGGCGGCAGTGAGGCGGGGCGCATGGAAGGCGCGATGCTCGATGCCCGCACCAAGGCCGCCGCCATGGGTGCCACCCACATCGTGTTTCTGACGATGGACAATACCGGCATGCTGGGCACCGGTCAGGCGACGGCGCGCGTCTATCGGTGCGACGCAAAGAGCGGTTAGCGAAATCGCCGGATCGATTCGATGCGCTCTAATTCATTGTTGCCAACGCGGCTGATCTGATGCCGCCATGAAGTCGGGCTTTTACACGATCATGGCAGCGCAGTTTTTCAGCTCGCTGGCGGATAACGCGCTGATGATTGCCGCGATGGCGTTGCTGGTGCAAATGCATGCACCTGAGTGGATGCAGCCGACGCTGCAGCAGACCTTTGTCGTGTCGTACGTCGTTCTTGCCCCGCTGGTCGGCGCATTTGCCGATGCGATGCCCAAGGGCCGTGTGATGTTGATCACCAATGGCGTCAAATTTGTCGGCTGCCTGCTGATGCTGATGACCATTCACCCGCTGGCTGCTTATGCGCTCGTCGGTTTGGGCGCCGCAGCGTATTCGCCCGCCAAGTACGGCATTCTGACCGAGCTCGTGCCGCCGGAGCAACTCGTGATCGCCAACGGCTGGATCGAGGGCACAACGGTCGTCTCGATCGTGCTGGGCTTCGGTCTTGGTGGCCTGCTGATCAATGACAGCGTCTCCGCGTTTTTGTTGGGCCTCGATTTTCCGGGTATCGACACCAACATTCGCACTCCGCCGGCGGCCGCCATCAGCGTGATCGCGGGTTTGTACGTGATCGCCGCGGTGTTCAACTGGTTCATTCCCGATACCGGCGTCGACCATCGTATGCCCAGCATCAATCCGATCTACCTGGTGCGCGAGTTTGCCAATTGCGTCGTGGTGCTGTGGCGCGACAAGCTCGGGCAGATTTCGCTTGCGGCCACGACGCTGTTCTGGGGGGCCGGTGCCACGCTGAAATTTGTCGTGATCAAGTGGGCAATGTACGCACTTGGCTACGACTTGTCGCAGGCGACCTATCTGCTTGGCGTGTCTGCTGTGGGCATGGGTATCGGGGCCGTCGCGGCGGCGCGCTGGGTCACGATGCGCCAGGCGGTGAGCATGTTGCCCGTTGGAATTGCGATGGGCCTTGCGGTCATCGCGATGATCTTCGTCAAGTCGCTTTCGGTTGCCATGATCATGCTGACCTTGATCGGCGCGTGCGCCGGCCTTTTATTGGTGCCGATGAATGCGCTGCTGCAGCATCGCGGTTATGTGTTGATGGGTTCCGGCCATTCGATCGCCGTGCAGAACTTCAACGAGAACGTCGGCATTCTGGTGATGGTGGGACTTTATGCGCTTCTGGTGCAGCAAAACGTTTCCGTCAATCGTGTCGTGGTGCTATTCGGCATGTTCGTCGCCGGCATCATGCTGCTGGTGATGTGGCGCCATCAGGTCAATCAGTCGAGGCGTGATTCGATGTATCTGCTCGCCGATAAGAACTCGTGATACGGTGCAAAAGTGTCGTCGATTTGGCGCAGAGGTGAAGGACGGCGTTGCCGCGGCGTGACGATGCCTACCCCGTGGGTATCGAGGCAACGCACACGCGATACGTCGACAGGGTTTAATGGGGCCAGTGCACCGCCCTTGACGCGCCTTCGCATGGCGTCTCGGCCATCGGCCGTGTAGTCTCCCACCCGGAGGATGGCCTAGATGGAAAATGTCTTGATCCCACCAATCGCCCAGCGTGGGGCTGCGACCCGCGACGCGTTGCTCAATGCGGCGGAGGCGATGATCTCGGATTTTGGCTTCAACGAGCCATCGCATCGGGCCATTGCGGGGGCCGCCGGTGTCAATACGACGCTGCTCAACTATCATTTCGGCAGCAAGGAAATGTTGTTCGAAGCCGCGGTGGCGAGGCGCGCGGAGCGCCTGCTGCAGAGCTGGCGCCAGGCCTTGGCTGAGCTGGGCACGAAGCCCAATTGGACCGTGGAACAGGTGCTTGTCGCCTGGTGGCTGCCATTTCATGCAATCAGCCGCCACGACACGGACGAACCCTGGCGCAATTACCTCTGCGTCATCGCCCGACTGGCGTCCGCGAGTGACGGTGATGAATGGCACCAACGCTATTTGGGCAGCGTCGATCGCGAGTTCCATCAAATGCTGCATATCGCATTGCCGGCCATGGATCAGGCCGATCTCGAAGCGGGCTTTCGTTATGCCCGCTCGCTATTTGGCGAAGTCTTGCTGCATCGGTGCGGCAAAACCGGTGGCAGCTGTTCGCCGCGAGGGTTTCGCGAGGACGATGTGGATCGCCTCATTCGCTACATTGCGCACGGCATGCGAGGTTTGCGTACGCCCCCGCAACAGCCGACGAGTTGAAATCTGCGCTGGATGACATGGTAATGCAACGAATCGGGCCCTGAGTTTCCCTCGTCCGCCGGTCTGTTGCACACCTGTGCAAGGGGATTCCCTGGGGGTTGAATATAGTGCGGCCCTTGCAGCGTGCCGCTGCATCAATCTGCAGGGGTACCATGATTCGTCGTATGGCCTATATCAGCCAACCACGGCCGGATTTACCGGCATCGGCGATACCCCGCATTGTCACGGTGGCGCGGAAAAACAATGCCCGCGATGGACTGAACGGAGTTCTCGTTTACACCGGCGCTGATTTTGCTCAGGTGATCGAGGGTCCCGATGCTTCCGCCGTGGCACTTTGGTTGCGCGTGGCTGCCGATGCCCGGCATCAGGAAATCTCGATTCTCGTCAACGAGACTACCGATCGTCCCTGGTTTACCGACTGGCGAATGGGCTACATTTTCAACGACGAAACGACGCGGCAGTTCGGCGTTTGGCGTGCCCGACGACGTCGACTCGACGAAGCCGATCACGTTGAATTGCGGCGATTACTTGCATCGGCAGACTCGATGTAGCCACATGCTGCCCATGGCCGCAGCGCCGAGGGCGAAGCTACGTACAAGGTGCCAGTCAATGTCGCGCCCGCCGATGGCGATGCGATCGCCCCACTTAATGTCCGGCGCCAACGAATCTCCCCCATAGCCTGGTGTCCTACAGGGCGAAGTGGAGAATTGCCGCTTTTTCTGCAACGGCACCTCCTTCAGCATCAACGAGCATGCATCAAATACCTGCTCAACCAATTCGAGGGAGAAATCATGGACGTCATGGAAAAAGTTCGCACCACCTTTGCATCGTTTTCTGACGGCGACGTGCGCGGGATGTTGAAAGCAGACCACGAAGTCATATTGGAGTTGGCCAAGGAACTGACGGAGGCAACTTCATCCTCGCACCGCCGGACCCTCGTCGACAGTTTGAAGCTACTGCTGGTCTCGCATTCCCGCGCCGAAGAAAAGATTGTTTATGTACCCATGACCAAACTCAAGTCGTCACTCGATGCACGCCTTGCAGCCAGTGAAGGGGCTGTTGAGCACAACCTGGCAGACATCCTGCTTACCCGCCTCGTCGATACGCAAGATGCTTCGACCGACATGTGGCGAGCCCATGCGAAGGTACTTTTCGAAACGCTTGACCATCACATCAAGGAGGAGGAGAAAACCGTTTTTGAGGAGCTGGGGGAACACTTTTCCGCCGATGAGCGCGATGCCATGGGCAAGCGTTTCGAGGCACGCAAGAACGAACAGCTCGCCGCCATGGGCGAATGAGCCTGCCTACCTACCCACTTTCGCTGCTCGCATTCGCCGAATTGCAATTCACATCATGATCTACCTTGAGCCAGGTCTTTACCTTCGCGTGATCCAGGCTCCTCAACGGCCGCACCCGTTGCCTTTGGAGAGCGGATTTTCGGAAAATGTTGCGTATCGAGCTTTAGGCGTTCACAGCCCTTCTGAAACAAGCGAATGCTATTTCGTCCTGTCGAACGACCGGGACGAAATCTGGTTTATCTCCAATCGCCACTTTCGCACGGTGGCGTTGGAACCCGGACGACGCGATCTTCGATTTCGTCTGTAATCGTCGGTGACCAGTGTCCGTTTGCGGAGCGATGTTTGCAACTCGAAGTAGCCCGGCAGGAATTCGACGCGAAGACGCCGGTGGCGGCGTTTAGTTTCTGCGTAGATCGTGATTGGAGTCGTCGCGTCGACTTAACTTTGCGCCTTGACGTTGACCAGTACATTCGTGGTGAATAATGCGAGCCCGACCAGAACAGTCGTCGCCGCGATCCCCAGAAGTGGCCCCGCAGCTTCCACGCCGCTCAGCACCAGACCCAACGCAATCATGAACACCGGCAGGCCGAGGTTGTGCAGCCAGAAGTGGTACCGGGCAAGCCGCGTTGATGCCGCCGCAGGGTAGTGGTGATAGATCAGGCCGGCGAGTGCCAACGATGCCCACCCCAGCAGCACCAAGTGCGCGTGGACCGGCGCCAGCGTGAATTTCTGCGTGATGCCCATGATCAAGCCGAGCGATGCGCCAATGAACAAGTAGACGACGGCGAGCTTGAGGAAGCGGATTCCCATGTCTGTTCTCCCGTAGGTACACGAAACGCTACCTCGCACTCTTTCGCGGGCTCTGTGGAGGTGCAAGCATCGGGCAGCAACTTCCACTGCCCGACACGCAGTATTTAGATATGGGTGGCGCCGGTCAAGTCGGCGATTGCAACCTGAGCGCGCAAATTCAGCTGCGCGCAAACAGTCATGCTGCAAGGACACCGACCCACGGTCGAACCCGTCGTCGCGGCCCGGTGTATGTTTCAGGGTCGCACCTGCACAACCTGCCAGCCGCAAATCGGTAGATACTCCCCTAATATCAAACGGCGCCGACGTCCTGTCTGTCCCCTGTAAGGAGATTCCGATGATCC
>JBDTTY010000158.1:0-6366 GCA_040007975.1 Betaproteobacteria bacterium
GTCTCGAGGATCTCGGCATTCCACGGCAGGATGGAGGCCCGGTGGAAACGGATGCACGCAAGATCTGGCATACGTTTGCCGCGCACTACCACTTATTTCGCGGCACGCCCACGCGGCTGTGGCTGGATCACGCATTCAATACCGTGTACGGCATCGACGAATTGTTGACGCCAGAATCGGCTGATCGCTATTTCGACCAGATCAACGCCAGTCTGTCGCTGCCGGCGTTTCGTCCGCGTGCATTGTTCGAGCGCTTCAACATCGAAGTGATCGCCACGACGGAATCCCCGCTCGATTCGCTGCAGCATCACCAGATCATTCGCGCTTCCGGTTGGAAGGGGCGCGTGGTCACTGCGTATCGCCCCGATCCGGTGGCCGACCCGGAGTTCGATGGCTTTGCGGCCAATGTCGCGCAGCTGGGTGTGTTGACGGGCGAGAACACGGCGACGTGGGTCGGCTATCTGGACGCGCATCGCACCCGCCGCGCATTTTTCAAGACAATGGGCGCCACGTCCACCGATCACGGGCATCTCACCGCACAAACCAGCGACCTCACGCCCGCTGAATGTCAACGGCTGTTGGACCGGGCATTGGCGGGGTCCATCACGGCTGCGGAAGCCGAAGCCTTCCGTGGCCAGATCCTGACCGAGATGGCGGGGATGAGTCTCGACGATGGCTTGGTGATGCAGATCCATCCCGGTAGTTTCCGCAATCACAATCCAGCGGTGTTTGCGCGCTTTGGCCGCGACAAGGGCGCGGATATTCCCACGCGCACCGACTACGTGCGCGCGCTGCGGCCATTGCTTGAAAAATACGGCAACGATCCGCGCCTCACGGTGATCCTGTTCACGCTCGACGAAACGTCGTATTCGCGCGAGCTGGCGCCGCTGGCCGGCCACTATCCGGCGCTAAAGCTGGGGCCGCCGTGGTGGTTTCACGACAGTCCCGAAGGCATGCAGCGCTTTCGCGAGCAGGCCACCGAGACGGCGGGTTTTTACAACACGGTGGGCTTCAACGACGACACGCGTGCGTTCATGTCGATTCCCGCGCGGCACGACGTGGCGCGGCGGATGGATTGTGGCTTCCTTGCCACCCTGGTGGTCGAGCACAGGATTGGTGAAGACGAAGCGTTCGAATTGGCTCCTGGATTGGCGCACGATTTCGCGAAGGCGGCCTATCGGCTGTAACGGCGCAGTCACGTGAAGTGACTTGCGCGCGTCGCGCGCAGGCCCGACACTGCGGACCATGCTACGTCTCATCCGCTTCCGGTCCGGCCTTGCGCTGGCGACCATTGCATTCCTGTTGCCGCTGCAATCCGCACGTGCGGCACATCCGTTTCTCACCGAAGATCCAGGCACGCAGGGCGCGGGTCGCAGCGAACTCGAGTTGGGTTTTGCCGCCGCCAACGGCGACCCGTCCATCAATGGGCGGGGAACCTTGTTCAGTTCGCAGTATTCCTTTGGGGTGACAGAAACTGTTGACGTGATCGTGCAGGCGTTTTGGCAGACGCAGTCGCCAGCCGGGGCACCCTCGGTGCGCGGATTCAACAACACGATCCTGGACATCAAATGGCAGTTTGTTGACGACGGTCCGCTCGCATTGGGCGTTCGCGGTGGTCTCGAATTTCCAACCGGCGATGCAGCGAAGGGCTTGGGCGGCGGCGACGTCAGCGCGCACATTCTGGGGATCGTCGGCTGGAAGTTCGACGACGTTCAGATCTTGATGAATGCCGGCTATGCGCGATTGCGCCAGCCCGGTCTGCGACCCGACTTTGGATTTTTTTCAGTCGCGTTGATCGGCACGGACGTCGGCATCGTGCGCCCGTTCATCGAGGCCGCCACGTTTTCAAATACGGATCCTGCGGTGACGCAGTGGCCGGCGGTGGCGCGCACCGGCGTGATTTATTCGGCCAACTCCACGCTCGACCTCGACGTCGGCGTGCAGACGCGACTCAATCGCAGCGCAACGCGCCTTGCATGGTTGGCGGGCGCCACCATACGCTGGTAGAGGCGACACCGCGTACGATGGTCAATGCGGCGTATCGAGGCAGTGCGGTCGATCAGCCTCGCGCGCTGCGCTTCTTGACAACGCTGGATGTGATGGGTCCGTCAGTGCGCGCCATGGCGAGATAGCGCCAGTCAGCATGGGTGACGGCTTCAATCCACCATGCCAATGCATTGCCGGGACGTGGTGTGCGCCACGCGGCGTTGATGCGTAAAGCTGGTCGAGGATGTTCCAGTGTCTTGATCACGAGGCGTCCTGCTGCGATGTCCGGGGCCGCGATCGATGCCGGCAGAAAGCCGCTGCCCAGTCCCGCGACCTGCGCCGCCAGTTTGGAATCGAGGTCCGGCACGGTGAGTGTGTTCTGCCCCGACAGGATGCCGAGGGAGCGCGGGGCCAGGTGGCGCGAACTGTCGGCGGCCACGACGGCACGATGCGCGGCAATGTCGGATTCGGTCAGCGGCTTGGTTGCCGCCGCGAGCGGGTGCGTCGGCGCGACGACGAAAGGGCTGGTGACTTCTGCCAGCAGGCGCAGCCGATAACCGCCGCCCGGTGGCGCATCGCCCGCCGCGCCGATCGCCAAGTCCGCGCGGCCGTCGGCCAGCGCGTCCCAGGAGCCGCCAAACACTTCGCGCGACAACTTCAACTGCGTGTGCGACGACTGGCGCACCGCACACTCCGAGTAGAACGCGGCCACCAACGGAAAAATGCACGCCCACGGGATCAGCACATCGACCGCCACGCGCAATTCCGTTTCCCATCCGGTGGCTACACGGCGGACGCGCGCCTCGGTGTCGCGGGCCGCAGCCAGCAGGCGCCGACCGTCATCCAGCAATATGCGCCCGGCAGGCGTCAGCCGAGCGCGATGCCCGCGGCGGTCGAACAGCAATACATCGAGCGTGTCTTCGAGCGTGCGGATCGTGTACGTGATTGCCGACGGCACGCGCCCCAACTCGACGGCCGCTGCCGCAAAGCTGCCTCTGCGGTCGATGGCGTCGAGCACGGCCAATGCTTCAAGCGTCAAGCCCATATGCAAATTATTTGAATAACTTGTACGAGACTGTGACCTTATGTTGACCACCAGTCAAGCCTAACATTGATGCCTGCCACGACGACGTCTCAGGGGAGGTCGCCGCAGCAACCAACAGGAGATTCGAATGATTACGCTCCGCCCGGCCGCGCAACGTGGCCATGCCAACCATGGGTGGCTTGATTCGCGACACAGCTTTTCGTTTGCTGACTACTACGACGCTGCGCATATGAATTTTGGTCCGCTGCGCGTGATCAATGAAGACCGGGTACAGCCGGGCATGGGCTTCGGCACCCATGGTCATCGCGACATGGAGATTATTTCCTACGTGCTTGAAGGCGAGCTATCACACAAGGACAGCATGGGCACCGGGTCGGTCATTGTGCCGGGTGACGTGCAGCGGATGAGCGCCGGGCGCGGTGTGCAGCACAGCGAATTCAATCCGTCGAAGACGGCGGGCGTGCATTTTCTGCAGATCTGGATCGAACCGTCGACGCGCGGCATTGACCCGTCGTACGAGCAGGCGAATGTGGCAGCCGACGCCAAGCGGGGGCGATTGGCGTTGATTGCTGCGCCAGCCGGCGAGGATGGTGCGGTGACATTGCATCAGAACGCACGCATCTATTCGACGTTGCTGGATGGTGCTGAAAGTGTTACGCACGCGTTGGCTACAGGTCGACGCGCCTATGTGCATTTGGCACGCGGTGCCGCCAGCGTCAATGCGCAGCTGTTGACAGCCGGTGATGCGGTACGCATTGAAAATGAAACTGAAGTGCGATTGGCCGACGGCCAGGGCGCCGAAGTTTTGCTGTTTGATCTTCCCTGAAACCCAAGCGCTCCGGCGCACGCACAATTTTCCACAAGGATCTCAATGAATTCCACTCGCGACATTTCCGCACTCGTCGGCCGCGTTTTTCTGGCCATCATTTTCATCATCGGTGGTTTCGGCAAGATCAACGGGTTTGATGGCACCGCGGCGTATATTGCCAGCAAAGGTATGCCGTTTCCGCCGCTGATGGCAGCTGGCGCGATCCTGGTGGAATTGGGTGGTGGCCTGCTGCTGCTGGTGGGGTACCGCGCGCGCTGGGCCGCGTTGGCCATTTTCCTGTTCCTGATTCCCACCACGCTGATCTTCCACAATTTTCTGGCCGATCCCGAGCAGCAGGGCGCGTTCCTCAAGAATCTGGCGATCATGGGTGGCATGTTGATGGTCTGGGCATTTGGTCCAGGACGCTTTGCCATCGGCGGCGATAGCGCCAACGCGTAAGCAGCGTTGGCCAATCTGCGGACGAGGCACGTTGGCGAGGCACGCAGGGCAGTCATGTAGGCGGGGCTTCAACCTCGCAAAGCGTCTCGTGTCTGACCCCAGACTCTGAAGCCTTCATTCCAAGAAATGTCCATCCGCTTGCCGCAGTGTTTGTGCGAATATTGACGTTCAGCGGCGCCACCTGTAGGCGCCTGAACAACAGGAGTTCACGATGAAAGACAAGAAGAGCAGCGCGCCGAAGATCGACACCGGCATCAGCGCGAAGGATCGCGCGCAGATCGCCAACGGCCTGTCCCGACTGCTGGCCGACAATTACACGTTGTATCTGAAAACCCATAATTTCCATTGGAACGTCACGGGGCCGATGTTCAACACGTTGCACCTGATGTTCGAGACGCAGTACAACGAGCTTTGGCTGGCCAACGATTTGATCGCCGAGCGCATCCGTTCGCTGGGCTTTCCCGCCCCCGGCACGTATGCCGAGTATGTGCAACTGGCGTCGATCAAGGAAACGCCGGGACAGCCCAAAGCGGAGGCGATGGTCAAGTTGCTGGTTGAAGGCAACGAAGCGGTGGTGCGAACCGCGCGTTCGATCTTTCCGATCGTGGACAAGGCCAACGACGAGCCGACTGCCGATTTGTTGACGCAGCGGATGCAGATTCATGAAAAGAATGCGTGGATGCTGCGTAGCCTGCTGCAGTAAAACGAGACCCGCAAAAAAGCATGGGGTCAGACACGAGACTATCGCCTGGCTTCGCCGCAAAGGTCTCGTGTCTGACCCCAGACGCGTTGTCTGACCCCAGACGCGCAAGCCTCGTCTACGGATGGAGACTATTCGCGCGCCCGAGAATCGAGCCAGATCGTGACGGGCCCATCGTTGTTGAGCTTCACATCCATGTGCGCGCCGAACACCCCGGTGGGTACCGCTCGCCCCAACTCTGCACCAAGCCGCGCCACGAAGGCATCGAACGCCGGCTGCGCGACCTCGGGGCGCGCTGCTGCCGTATACGACGGCCGATTGCCCTTGCGCGTGGAGGCGTAGAGCGTGAATTGCGACACGGCAAGAATGGCGCCACCGATGTCCTGAACCGAACGATTCATCAGCCCCGCGTCGTCGGCAAAAATCCGCAGCTGCACGATCTTGCGTGCCAGCCACAACTGGTCGTCCTCGCTGTCGCCATCGGCGACGCCCACGAGCACCAGCAACCCGGCACCGATGGCACCGGTAACGCGCGCCTCCACCGTGACGCTGGCCTGACTGACCCGCTGCACCAGCGCCCTCATTTGACCACCTTGCGTTCGACCTCGATCACCTTGCCGTAGTCGAACACGACGGTGGTGATGGTCTGTGCATCACCCAACGCCGGCATGTACGTCCAGCGCGACAATTTGCGCCCCTTGCCACCGCTGGTGATGTCGGCCGGGCCGATCCGCGCGATCACTTCGCCTTCGTTCATGCCGAGATGGATATAGCGCCGCTCGCCGGGATCGCCCAGGCGCACCTTGTCGGGTTTGCCGGGCGTGGGCGTCTTGACGCGCGGTGGCGCGACGATACGCGAGGTGGTGCCAGGAGGTGGGCGCATCGGGATCACGGACACGGTGGCCGGGTCCGTTTCAAAGTTGCGTACTTCGGTACCCGCGGCGCACGGCTTGTCCTGATAGACCGGCTGCTTGCGCTCGTCGAGACACTTGAAAACCTGCGCGTGCGCCACCGGCAAGGACGACGAGACACCCAACGCCAATGCAAGGCCAATGAGTCGAATCCTGGTCACGCGACACCTCCAAACGCGACGCGGCAAACGGAAGCGGTACGATACTGCCTTCCCGGCATTGCAGGCACTACGACTTTCGATGGATTCCCGCCTACACACCGCCGCGCGCGTCGCGGCCATCGACCCCTTCCACGTGATGGAGGTGCAAACAGCTGCGCGCGCACTGGAAGCCGCGGGTCGCTCCGTGGTGCACATGGAAATCGGCGAGCCGGACTTTCCGACGCCGTTGCCCGTGCTGGCTGCAGCGCAGCGCGCCATTGCCGATGGCGGCATTTACTATACGTCCGCGTTGGGCC
>JBDTTY010000159.1:0-6357 GCA_040007975.1 Betaproteobacteria bacterium
AACCTCAACCGTCTAACCTCAACCGTCTAACCTCAACCGTCTAACCTCAACCGTCTAACCTCAACCGTCAATCCTGTAGGCGAGGCTTCAGCCTCGCAGCGCGAGACTGAAGTCTCGCCTACAGATCGATATCAAGCAGCAGGCGGCCGCTGCGCCGACTTCGGGCGAAACGCGCGACACACGGTGTCGTGCGTCTCGACATAAGGCCCACCGATCAGATCGAGGCAATAGGGCACCGCCGGAAACACGCCGTCGAGTGTCTCCTTGATTGCCTTGGGCTGCCCCGGCAAATTGAGAATCAATGCATGGCCGCGAATCACGCCAACCTGGCGCGACAGGATGGCCGTGGGCACGTATTGCAGGCTGACTTGTCGCATCTGTTCACCAAAGCCCGGCAGCACTTTGTGCGCGATGGCCAGCGTGGCTTCCGGTGTCACGTCGCGAGGTGCCGGCCCCGTGCCACCCGTGGTCAGCACCAAATGGCAACCCTCGATATCCACCAATTCGACGAGTGTGCGTTCAATCAATGCCTGCTCGTCGGGGATAAGCCGCTGCGCCATGCGCCATGGCGACTTCATCGCGGCCGTGAACCACGCCGTGAGCCCCGGCAGTCCCTGATCCACGTAGACACCGCTGCTGGCGCGATCGGAGATCGAGACCAAGCCGATCAGTAGTTCTTCCGTGCCCGATGTTGTCGCGGCATTACTCACGCCGCGTCTGCCTTGGTCGCAGGCGTGCTCACCACGGTCTTCAGCACGCGAAACAGTTCGCGGTAGCGATGCGGTGGACCGCCCCGTGCGCGTTCGTTGCGCGCATCGGCGATCAACGTTGCCAGCGCTGATCGGTCCGCGCCGGGGAACTCCAGCATCAATGCGTCCAGCTCCGCATCGTCGGCCAGCACCCGTTCGCGCCAGCGTTCAAGTTGCGCAAACAGGATGCGCTCCGAAGCGGAGCCCGAGGTCCACAACGCGATGGCGGCCCGTACCGGTTCAGGATCGACAGTGCGCATCAATTTGCCGATGAACTGGATCTGCCGCCGCCGACCTTCATGCGCCGTGATGGTTCGAGCCGTGGCAATCGCGTCGGCCAGCCGGTCCGGCAACTCGAGCAATGCGATTCGTTTGGGGTCGAGTGCGATCAACGCCTCGCCAAGGTCCTGCAAAGCCTGCATTTCGTGCTTGCGGCGAGTCTTGGATGGACCCGTATCTTCGGTTTCGTCGTCGGGGGGGGCGTGGCGGGGCATGCAAGCCTTGCAGGTGTCGGTAATTTCGTGAGCAACGGGCGCTGTTTGCTATGATAACCGACCCCTCTCTCATAGAAGTCGGCGGCCCGCGCGATCATCCTGAAAGGTGGGGCGCCGGGTACGTCGCAGAACTGCATCCATGACTGTTTCCGTTCACGCTGGTTCGGCCGTGTCCGCGCTTGATGGCGCGACCGCCGGACATACCTCCGGCCAACTTCCGGTCACCACGCGCGAACTCGAGCGGGTGGCGGCCGCGGTTCTTGACGCAGCCCGACGCGGCGGGGCTACGGCGGCCGAGACCGACGTTTCGCAAGGCGTGGGACAGAGCGTGACGGTGCGTCAAGGCGAAGTGGAAACCATCGCCTACAACCGCGACAAGAGCATCGGCGTGACCGTGTATGTCGGACAGCGGCGTGGCAACGCCAGTACGGCCGATTTTTCGGACGACGCGATCAGCGCCACGGTCAACAAGGCGGTGGCCATTGCCCGGTATACGGCCGACGATCCGGCCGCAGGACTCGCCGATCCTGACCGGTTGGCGCGCGATTGGCCGGACCTCGATCTTTATCACCCGTGGGATCTTTCGGTCGAAGCGGCGATCGAACTCGGCCGCGAAACCGAAGCTGCAGCGCGGGCGGTAGACACGCGCATCACCAACAGCGAAGGCGCAACCGTCGCGCGCGGCGAATCCGAATTTGTCTACGCCAACTCGTCGGGTTTTGCCGGCGGCTATCGCACGTCGCGGCATCACATCGATTGCGCGGTCATTGCCGAAGCCGGCGACATGATGCAGCGCGACTACTGGTACAGCGCCGCCCGCGCCGCCGGTGATCTGGCACCCGCGGCCAGCATCGGGCGCATGGCCGGCGAACGTGCGATACGCCGACTCGGTGCACGCCAACTCGACACCCGCGAATGTCCGGTGATCTTTGAAGCGCCCGAAGCGGCCGATCTCATCAGCTTCTTTGTGCAGGCGGTTTCAGGCGGCAGTCTGTATCGCAAGTCGTCGTTCCTGCCGGATTCATTGGGCCAGGCGGTGTTTGCACCGCACGTGCAACTGCGCGAAGAGCCCCATTTGCTGCGTGGACGCGGCAGCGCACCGTTTGACAGTGAAGGTGTCGCCACGGTCGCGCGCGACGTGGTGCGTGACGGCGTCGTGCAGGGCTATTTCCTCGGGTCCTATTCCGCACGAAAACTCGGCATGCAGTCGACCGGCAATGGCGGCGGCAGTCACAACCTTCTGCTGCAATCCGGAAACGACGATCTGCCGGCGTTGTTGCGCCGGATGGGCCGCGGCCTCCTGGTTACCGAACAACTCGGGCAGGGCGTCAACTCGGTGACCGGGGATTTTTCCCGAGGCGCCGCAGGGTTCTGGGTCGAAAGCGGCGTGATCGCCTATCCGGTGGAGGAAATCACGATTGCCGGAAATCTGCGCGCGATGTTCCGTGGCATCGTGGCTATCGGCAATGACGTCGATCGTCGCGGCTCGCGGCACACCGGTTCGATCCTCATCGACCGCATGACCGTGGCCGGAGGTTGACCATGCGTGCGTGCTCGTGGGACGAATTGGCGCCGTGATCGAGCCGCTGACCAACTGGTTTCGCGCGTTCTCCGATCCCTTGTCGAGCGCGAATAACGCGGCACGCTGGATTGCGCAATTGCCGGTCAGCGACCCGGCCGCGCTGCAGAAGGAAATGCTGGAACTGATGGCGGGATTTCCTGGCGCGCGCAAGGAAGCGGGCCCCGCCCAGGTAGAAGCGCTGCTGCGGATCGATGGCCGCCTCGAGCCAATCATGGCGCAGCTTACCCAGCAATACACGATCAACTATCAAAAGAGTACGAGCGTCGAGTCACGTCTGTGGCACTCGGTGTTCGATCTCGTCAAGGCGTTCACGGCGGCCTATCAGCTGGCATTGAAGGCAGGCTATCCGCGCGCCGACAACAAGCGGTGGCGCGCAATCTTGCCGTGGGTCATCGTGCGTCTCGCGCATTACCGGGGCCTCGACGGCAAGTACCGGCTGTATCGCTACAGTCACTGGATTCCGGCGCAATGGCGCGATTTCCACGAGCTCTACGAATTCGCCCGCAGTCGCGGCTGGCAGCGCGAGCAACTGGTATTCGGCGTTGGCGCCTTCGGCAAGCCCGGGGTGTCGTTCGAGCAGGAGTATCTGAAGACATTGCTGCTGATGCGACTTGATTCCGGCAATTTCACGCCCGATCAGGTCGAGTGGGTGGCGCGGCAACTCGAAGACTGGGCACCCTCGCTGGCGCTGACGCCGCCGCCATCCGAGGGCGCGTCGTTCTATGTGGATCTGACCGGGACCTCGGGCTTGCGTCGGCGCGATCGACCCAATGCCGGCGGGCGGGTCCTGTGTCTTGATACCGGTCCCGTCTATGCCCGCATTGTCGAGCGCATGCGGTGGCTGCCCGAGCATGAAGAGGAATTGACCAAGCAGGGTGACCTGCCCGTTCGCGAACAGCGGCTCTTGCTGATGCGCTTGGCCTCACTGTACGGACCGGATGCGATCGCCCAGGCCCCGCGGGCACCACGCTACTCGACAGAAGATGATGTACGTGTGGTGGTCGGTCTGCAGGCACTGACCCGCGCCGTTGCGGAGATTGACCGCCTGCCCGAACAAGCGCGTACGCCAGGCATCGCGGCAAGCTACGACGAAGTCACGCAGATGGTCAATCCACACGCCAATCCCGAATCGGTGGCCAAGCGCATCCGTGGCACAACGTGGAAAATCACCGACCGCAGCGACACCGGGTGTCGGCTGGTGGCGCCGGTCAAGGAGGCGCCGGCCAAGCTGGGTGAGTTGCTGGCCATCAAGGAGGGCGATCAATGGTCGCTGGCCGTGGTTCGGCGCATGCAACGGCAGCAGGTCGACGAGGTCACCGTGGGCGTCGAGATCATTGCCCGCAGAATGGTGCGGGTACTGATGCGAAGCTGGGTTTACCCGTCCGAGGCGGGTCGGGGTTCGGCGGAGCGCCCCTTTTTCGGGATCTACCTCCCCAACCATGCGGACAACCGGCAGTCATCGCAACGTAGTCTGATCGGCCCCGACGACAAATTCATGTCGGGTGGCATGGTGGAACTCGACACCGGCAATGCGCGCTACCTGATCCGGTTCTCGCAAACACTGGAGCAGCAGGCTGGATGGTCGTGGGCGCTGTTCTCCGCCGTACGCAAGCTGACACCCTGACCTTCGTTCCGGGTGCCGCCGGTGTACTTTCGGCGCCCGATTTCCATTACACTTTCGAAGTGACCAGCGCCGGTCGGGACGCAAGTCCCGTGCATGGCACCAGGCAACGTCGCGCGGCAAGCCCGTTCGCACATTTCTGCGCAGTCCAACGTCGGCATGATGGCCGGCACTACGGAGGAGTACTCGATGGAACGTCGTAAATTTCTAACGAATACGGGCATGGCGGGCATTCTCGCCGCCGGTACCGCGCCTGCGTTTGCGCAAGGCTCACCGGAAGTCAAATGGCGGTTGGCATCCAGCTTTCCCAAGAGCTTGGACACCATTTACGGCGGTGCCGAAACCATCTCCAAGCGCGTGGCGTCGGCCACTGGCGGCAAGTTCCAGATTCAGGTCTTTGCGGGTGGTGAAATCGTACCGGCCTTTGGCGTGGTCGACGCCGTGCAAAACGCCACGGTCGAGTGCTGCCATACGGCACCCTACTATTTCTTCGGCAAGGACCCGACGTTTGCGTTCGCATGTGCCATTCCTTTCGGGATGAATGCGCGGCAGCAAAATGCGTGGATGTACCATGGCGGCGGCAAGGCGCTGATGGCCGACTTTTTCAAGACTTACAACATCGTCGCGTTTCCTGCCGGCAACACGGGCGCGCAAATGGGCGGCTGGTTCCGCAAGGAAATCAAGACGATTGCCGACTTGAAGGGCCTCAAAATTCGCGTCGGTGGATTCGCCGGAACGGTGTTGGCCAAGCTTGGTGCCGTGCCCCAGCAGATCCCGGGCGGTGACATCTATCCTTCGCTGGAAAAAGGCACGATCGATGCGGCGGAGTGGGTTGGCCCTTACGACGACGAAAAACTGGGCTTCTACAAGGTCGCCAAGAACTACTACTATCCCGGTTGGTGGGAAGGTGGTCCCGAGCTTGATCTCTTCGTCAACGACAAGGCGCTTGCCGCGCTGACGCCGGAATATCGATCGATTCTCGAAGCCGCATGCTACGAAGCCAACGTCGACATGCTGGCCAAGTACGACGCCTTGAACCCGCCGGCGCTGCGTCGCCTGGTTGGCAACGGTGTAGCACTGCGTCCGTTCCCGCGTGAAGTGATGCAGGCCTGCTACAAGGCCGCCAATGAAGTGTTCAGCGAGACGATGGCGAAAAACGCCGCCTTCAAGAAGGTCTACGAGCCATGGAAAAAATTCCGCGACGAGGAAGTTCTCTGGTTCAGCGTTGCCGAGAAGAACTTCGATGACTTCATGACCGTTGCGACACGCGCACAGCCCACCAAGAAGTAATCGGGCGTCGCCAAGCAAGAAAAAGCCCCGCGGAAGCGGGGCTTTTTTTACGGCTTGAGGTCACATGCCTTGTCGTCGTCGGGCAATGCGACCGGACCGAATAGTACGCGCTTGGATGCACCCATCGCCGATTGCAACAGCAGTCAGGCGCGTGCCGGCGACGCGCATGACACTATTTCTTGGGCGCCTCGCTTGGCGGCGCCTTGAACGCGTCCTGTACCGATTGCGCGGCATCGTCAGTCCTTTCCGACGGGGGCGGGTCGTAAGGACTGGCGGGGGATTGGTTCGTATCCGAACCACCGCCTGCGCCTTGTGGCTCCTCCTGCTGGATGATGATCTGGACCTTGGCCGGATCGAACACCTTGTCGCTCGCTTTGTACACCATCACCATCTGCGGGAACAGGATCACGAGCGCCACCATGATCAGCTGGATGAACACAAAGGGAATCGCGCCCTTGTAGATCTGACCCGTGGTGATGCGCGCCGTCATCTTGCCGGTGATCTTGTCGACGTAGTCCTTGTTGGGGGCCACGCTGCGCAGATAGAAAAGCGCAAACCCGAACGGTGGATGCATGAACGACGTTTGCATGTTGACGCCCAGCAGCACGCCGAACCAGATGA
>JBDTTY010000160.1:0-6353 GCA_040007975.1 Betaproteobacteria bacterium
ATGGCACGCGCCAAATTCGCCGTAACGCAGTGGCAGGTCGCGGTAGCTGCGCAATCCCGCGTTGAAGATCAGCACGTGGCCCGGACAATTCATCGGCTTGACGGCGAAGTCGCGCTTCTCCGAATCCGTCATGAACATGTTGTCCTTGAAGTTTTCCCAGTGGCCCGAGCGCTCCCACAGCGCGCGGTCGAGGATCTGCGGGCCACGCACTTCCTGATAGCCGTTGTCCTGATACACGCGACGCATGTACTGCTCGATCTGCTGCCAGATCGACCAGCCTGTCGGATGCCAGAACCCCATGCCCGGCGCCTCGTCCTGCGTGTGAAACAGATCGAGTGCGCGCCCCAACTTGCGATGGTCGCGTTTCTCCGCTTCCTCGAGACGCACGATGTACGCGTCGAGATCTTCTTTCCTGGTCCACGCCGTGCCGTAGATTCGCTGCAGCATTTCGTTCTTCGAGTCGCCACGCCAGTAAGCGCCGGCAAGTTTCATCAACTTGAAGAATTTGAGCTTGCCGGTGGAGGGTACGTGCGGGCCGCGGCACAGGTCGATGAAATTGCCTTCGCGGTAGAGCGAAATCGGTTCATTCGACGGAATCGACGCGATGATCTCAGCCTTGTAGTGCTCACCCATGTCTTCGAAAAATTTCACGGCGTCGTCGCGCGGCATTTCGCTGCGTTCGACCCGCTCGTCCTTCTTCGCCAGTTCGGCCATCCGCTGTTCAATGGCGGCGAGATCCTCCGGCGTGAACGGGCGCTTGTACGAAAAGTCGTAGAAGAAGCCGTCGTCGATCACCGGACCGATCGTGACTTGCGCGTCCGGAAACAATTCCTTGACGGCATAGGCGAGCAGATGCGCGGTCGAGTGCCGAATGACATCAAGGCCTTCCGCGTCCTTGTCGGTGACGATCGCCACGTGGGCATCTCGGTGGACCATGAACGACGTGTCGACCACCGTGCCGTCGACCTTGCCCGCGAGGGCGGCCTTGGCGAGTCCGGGGCCGATGGACAACGCGATGTCACGGATCGAAACTGCGTTTTCGTATTGACGGACGGCGCCGTCAGGCAAGGTGATGGAAACCATGGCGGGAACTCCAGAAAGCAAAAAAGTGCGGTCGCAATGCCGCACTTTTGGGTCAAACAGACAAATGGCAGGCGTGCGGACGCGGTCCTTGGTTACAGGGTCTCCGTGCACGTCAGCGGTGTCATAACCATGGTCGTCTGATCCTGCGGTGATGGAAACAGAACCTACGTTGATTGAATCGACGCGATTCCCGACCTTCATTGTACAGGGCGGCCAACGCAGGCGGTAGTCCCGTGATTCCGGAGTCCCTGCGGGTGTGTGCGCCGGTCGTCAGCCGAACGCGCAAAGTCACTGCAAAGGGTCGAACTATGGTCGATGTGATTTCGCACGCCAACGTGTGTCGCAGCCTGCTAGTGCGCAGCGCCGCGCGAACGTTATGCGGACTTGCGGGTATGCCGGGGGGCGAGCCGCGCGGTGCTTCCGCGCTCGACCAGAAACGGCGCAAACATTGCCTCGCTCGGTGGCCGGGGGATATCGTCGCCGGCGTTGCGTTGCTGGCGGAATTTGCCGAGCAGGCCCGAAGCGCACGCCCCGGCAATGTCGAAGACCGGCAAGCCAACGGAAGTAACGCCCGCACCCCACCAGCCGAGTGCCGCGGAATCGTTGAAGCCGACGATCGACAGCTCGTCCGGAACCGCGATCCGGAGCGCGCGCACCGCTTCGAGTGCATCGACCGTGAGGTGCGAGCCGGCCAGCATCAGCGCGGTGGGGCGAGGCGTCTGCGCGAGGATCTGGCGCGTGGCGGTGGCACTAAACGCGACGCCCCCGGGGCCGTGGGCGCAGTACTCCGGTTGTGCGCGCAATCCGTGCGCGGCCAGCGCCTTTTCGAACGCTTCGAAGCGTTCGCTGCCCGTGGACAGTCGCCGGTCGCCACCGATGTAGGCGATCTGGCGGTGCCCGAGGCCCAGCAGGTGCTGCGCCGCCAGACGCGTCGACGCCGCATCATCGATACCAAACCATGGCGCGTGGATCGAACGATTGCGGCGAATGAACTGTACGTGGGGCAGGCGCTCGAGCAGCACGAGCGTCGCTTTGGCGGGTCGCGCCGTGGGCACCAGGATCACTCCTGCGGCGCGTGCCGACACGAGCCCATGTACATGTCCGAGTTCGCGCGCGGCGCTATCGCTCGTGAGGCCGAGGACGACCTGGAAGCCGGCCGTGGCGCACCCCTCGGAGATCGCCTGCGCCGCCGTCGAGTAGAAGTCGTTGCGCACATCGGGCACGAGGAGTCCGATCAGTGAGCTTGTACCGCCGCGCATCAGTCGCGCCGGCGAATGCGCGACGTAACCGAGCTGCGCGGCGGCTTCACGCACACGCGCCTTCGTGTCTTCGTGCACGTGCGGGTGGTCCGCGAGCGCACGCGCCACGGTGGAGGGCGCGACGCCCACGACGCGCGCGATGTCCTTGATGGTGATCATGTCGAAATTTCTGCAAACGATAGCAGAAGATGCGTAATTCCGCGACCGGGTCGGGGACTTGGGACCCTAGGCGTTCCGCGGGCGAGGGTGGTCACCGCAACAACTCTGAGTCGCAGCATGCAGGTGCGTGTTTGTCGGCGTTGACGCAACATGTGGGGACTGCTAACGTTTGCAGAAAGCGCCGATCAGTGCGCCGTGTATCGGTCGCGCGCATGCGCCCCACCCAAGGAGGAATTCCGTGAGAAAGACTCGTCCGTTCGCCTTTGTCGCTGATCGTCGCCGCATTCTCGTTGCTGGCGGAGCCGCCTCGCTGACGCTTGCGTTGCCTGGGATCGCCCGCGCGCAGCAAAAGTACACGTGCCGTATCGCGCATTCCGAAGCGGTGGGATCGCCGCTGACCCTTGCGCTCGAAAAGTACGCGACGGTGCTGAAGGAGAAGAGCGGCGGTCGCATCGACGCGCAGCATTTCCCCGCCGGCCAGCTCGGCAACTACACGCAACTCATTGAGCAGAGCCGCATCGGAACGATCCAGATCACTGCAGGCGGCCCCGACACCGAGGAAGCTGTGGCGCCGGAGATCGCAGTCGCCGCCGGCGCGCCCGGCTTCATGTTCAAGGACGAGGCCCACGCCGACAGGGTGTTGCAAGGGGCAATCGGCGAGGAGATTTCGGCCATTGCCAAGAAAAAGACGGGTGTGGAGTTCGTTGCGTATGGCGAGGTCGGCTTTCGACACCTCCTCACCAAGCGTCCGGTTACCAAGCTCGAGGACCTGAAGGGTCTCAAGATTCGTACTCCCGAACTTCGCGTTTGGGTGGATTTCTGGAAGAAGCTCGGTGCCAATCCCACGCCGCTGCCCTATGCCGAGCAGTACTCGGCACTGTCCACCGGCGTGATCGACGGACTCGAGGCCGACTACTTCAGCATCCTGGGGTTCAAGTGGTACGAGCAGGCCAAAAACCTCACGTTGACCGGTCATTGGTTCCTCCCCAAGGCCATTCGCGTCAACGCAGCCTGGCTCGCAACTCTGCCGCCCGACCTGCAAAAGCTCGTGCGCGATTCCGCCAAGGAAGTGTTTGCCGAACAGCGCACGATCAATCGCGCCAAGGCGGCCGATGCGCTGGCGCAACTCGAGAAGGCCGGCACCGTAGTGCATCGCCTGTCCGACGCGGAGAAGGCGCGCTGGATGGAGGCCACCGCACCGCTCTTCGAGGAATTTGGTGCCAAGAGCCCCGAGACGAAGATGATGATCGCCAAGATCACGGCACTGCGCGGCTGACCCGCGATGTCCCCGCCCCTGTCCGGCGTCGCCGCGCGGGCCGCGCCGGATTTTCCCACCGCCGTCCGGGTGAGAAATGCAGTGGAGCGTTTGGTGGAGGGCGTTGCCGCAACGCTGCTTGCATCGTCGGCGCTGGTCGCGCTGTTGCAGGTCTTCTGCCGCTACGTGCTCAACAACTCGCTGTCGTGGCCGGAGGAGCTCGCCCAGTGGATGTTCATATGGGCGGTGTTCCTCGGCACCGGGACGCTGGTTGCGGGCAAGGGGCACATCGCCATCGAGACGTTCTCCCCGCGACTGTCGGCGCGAGCCCGCGGCTGGCACGCCGCATTCGTGGATGGCTGCCTTGCGGCGGCTGCCGCCATCCTCCTATACGAGGGTATCTCGTTCGTCCAGAAGACGACCTACGTCTCGCCGGGCCTGCAATGGTCGTTCAAGTATCTCTACGCTGCCGTGCCGACCGGCGGTGCCTTGCTGCTGGTCTTTCTGCTGCTTCGCCGCGTTGCCGCGCATGGCTTGGGACTGCGCGCCTTCACGCCCGTTGTAGTCGGCGTGTGCGCCTACGTGGCCTGGCTCCATGCCGCGCCGATGCTGGCCCTCGGCAATACCGCCGGCACGTTGATCATCGTGGCACTTGGGCTCATCGCGCTCGAGGTGCCCATTGCCTTCGCCTTTGTGATCGGCACCTTTGCCGCGTTCTCGGCGCAGGGCGACCTCATGCTGATCACGATTCCGCAGAACATGGGATCGGCGCTCAATTCGTTCACTTTGCTGGCCATTCCGTTCTTCATCATTGCGGCCGCCATCATGAATGCGGCGGGCATCACCACGCGACTCGTGGAATTCGCGAGTTCGCTGTTCGGTCACTTTCGCGGGGGACTGGGGCAGGTGAACGTGGCCACCAACACGATGATGGCGGGCGTCTCCGGGTCATCGATGGCCGATGCTGCTGCGATCGCCAAGATCATGGTGCCGGAGATGTCCAGACGCGGGTACTCGCCGGCATTCAGTTGCGCGCTGACCAGCGCGTCCGCCACGCTCGCCAACCTGATCCCGCCCAGCCTCGGCCTCATCATCTACGGTGCGCTCGCGTCCGCGTCCGTGGGGGCGCTCTTCGTCGCCACGATCGTGCCCGGCCTGCTTACCGCGGCGACGCTGGCAATCTGTGTGTACGTCATGGCGGGCACGCGCGGCAGCGACCTTGCGCGTGCCGATGGTCCCGCGCGGCGCCGCGCCTTCGCACAGGCGCTCCCCGCTTTGGTGTTGCCGCTAGTCATCGTGGGCGGTGTACGCATGGGGATGTTCACCGCAACCGAATCCGGGGCGATCGCGGCCGTCTACGCGCTGCTCTGTGGCTTTTTTCTCTATCGCGCGCTCTCGGCACGCGTCACGGCCGACTCGTTGCTCGAATCATTGCGCGACACGGTTGCCGTTGCAGTAATCATCGCGGCGGCGGCGCCATTCGCATGGACGCTCACCGTCGAGCAGGTGCCGCAGAAGGTCGCCGCGGCCATGGGTGGGCTCGCCGCCAATCCCATTCTGTTGCTCGCGTTAGTCAACGTTTTCCTGCTGGTGGTGGGCCTGTTCATGGAGATGATCGCCGCCATGGTGATCCTCGTCCCGATCCTCGTGCCGATGATCAAGGCGGCGGGCATCGATACCGTGCACTTCGGGATCGTGCTCGTGATGAATCTCGTGGTGGGCGCACTCACTCCGCCAATGGGCATGCTCGTGTTCACCACGGCGCGCGTGGGTGGCGTGCCCGTCACGCAGGTGTTTCGCGCGGTGATGCCGTTCCTCCTCGCCTTGCTTGGCGTGCTCATCGCAATCACCTATATTCCGGCGCTGACCACGGGGGTGGTGCGCATGCTAGGTACCTGATCCATGGCATTTCGTTTCGACGCCGGCGATATTGCGTTACCCCCAGGCGCGTGGGCTCGTACGCATCGGCGCTACCTTCGTCACCACGACCGGCTCGTGCTTGGCCTCACCCAAGGCGACTACCGCAACTACGCATTTCCGCTCTTCACGCCGGCCGGGCACCTCGTGACGTCCGAGGCGCCCGCCGACCATCCGCATCACCAGTCGGTGTGGATCGGCGCCGATCACGTGCACGCACTCGTGCCGGCAAGCGAGGGACGCGCCGAGGAATATACCTACAATTTTTACATCAACGACGTGTTCCAGGGGCGAGCGCCAGGACGCATCATCGAGCGCGAGTGCAGCTTCGAGCAACGCGATGGTGGAGCGATCATTCGCCAGCAACTCGACTGGCGGGGCCCGGTGGAGTGGGGCGCCCCCGCCGGCCGCACAGTCCTCAACGAGACGCGCACGCTGCTGGTGACGGTGACCCAGGACGCCACAGCACTGCGCATCCGCTCGACGCTTCGTTGCGCGGAGTGGCCCGTGCGACTTGGCCCCACGCGCCACGCATATGTGAACGCGCGCGTGTCCGAGTCCATGACCATGGTGGCGGGCGGGCGCGCGCTCGACGAGCGCGGCGAAGCCATCGGGGCCACGCAAATCCCCACGGCCGAGTGGATCGACTACCTCGGGCCTGTCGGGGCCGGCCGGGAGGC
>JBDTTY010000161.1:0-6352 GCA_040007975.1 Betaproteobacteria bacterium
CGACGTTTTTCGGCGCCTCGGTGTAGTGCTTGAATTCCATCGTGTAGGTGGCGCGTCCCTGCGACAGCGAACGCAGCGTGGTCGAATAGCCGAACATTTCTGCCAACGGCACTTCAGCCTTGATCACCTTGCCCGTGGGCATGTCATCCATGCCTTGGATCATGCCGCGACGTGACGACAGGTCGCCCACGACGTTGCCCATGAAGTCCTCGGGCGTTTCGACTTCGACCGCCATCATCGGCTCGAGCAACACCGGGCCGGCTTGACGCATGCCGTCCTTGAACGCCATCGACGCGGCCATCTTGAACGCGTTTTCGTTCGAGTCGACATCGTGGTACGAACCGTCGAACAGCGTGACCTTGACGTCGACGACCGGATAACCAGCCAGCACGCCATTGGGCAGCGTTTCGATCAGACCCTTGGCTACCGCGGGGATGAATTCGCGTGGCACCGTACCGCCCTTGATCGCATCGACGAATTCGTAACCCTTGCCCTTTTCATTGGGCTCCATCTTGATCCAGACGTGCCCGTACTGGCCGCGACCGCCGGATTGTTTGATGAACTTGCCTTCGACCTGCACCATCTTGCGAATGGCTTCGCGATACGCCACCTGCGGCGCGCCGACGTTGGCTTCCACGCCGAATTCGCGCTTCATGCGGTCGACCAGAATCTCGAGGTGGAGCTCGCCCATCCCCGAAATGATCGTCTGGCCCGATTCTTCATCCGTATGGACGCGAAACGACGGGTCTTCCTGCGCGAGACGATTGAGCGCAATGCCCATCTTCTCCTGGTCGACCTTGGTCTTCGGTTCCACCGCGACGTGAATCACCGGCTCGGGGAAGATCATCTTCTCCAGCATGATCACGTTATCCGGATCGCAGATCGTGTCGCCGGTGGTGGCTTCCTTCAAGCCGACCGCCGCCGCGATGTCGCCCGCGCGCACTTCCTTGATTTCCTCGCGCTGGTTGGCGTGCATCTGCAGGATGCGGCCCAACCGCTCCTTGCGTCCCTTGATCGGGTTGTAGACGGTGTCGCCGGATTTGATGACGCCCGAATACACGCGGAAGAAAATCAGCTGGCCGACATACGGGTCGGTCATGATCTTGAACGCGAGACCGGCAAACGGTTCGTCGTCGGCGGCCTTGCGGAAGCCTTCTTTTCCGTTTTCGAGTTCGCCCTTCACCGGCGGAATGTCCGTCGGTGCCGGCATGTATTCGATGATGCCATCGAGCATCGCCTGGACGCCCTTGTTCTTGAACGCCGAGCCGCACATCATCGGCACGATTTCGGATGCGATCGTGCGCGTGCGGATACCGAGCTTTATCTCCTCGATGGTCAGATCACCTGACTCGAGGTATTTGTTCATCAGCTCTTCGTTGGCTTCGGCGGCCGATTCGATCATCTTCTCGCGCCATTCCTGGGCCAGCTCCACCAAGTCGGCCGGAATTTCGCGCATGTCGAATTTCATGCCCTGCGACGCGTCGTCCCAGTAGATCGCTTTCATCCGGACGAGATCGACCACGCCTTCGAAGCGTTCTTCGGCGCCAATGGGAATCTGCAGCGGAACCGGGTTGGCCTTCAGGCGCGACTTCATCTGGTCATAGACCTTGAAGAAGTTGGCGCCTTGACGATCCATCTTGTTGACGAACGCCAACCGCGGCACCTTGTACTTGTTGGCCTGCCGCCAAACGGTTTCCGATTGCGGCTGCACACCGCCGACCGCGCAATAGACCATGCACGCACCGTCGAGCACGCGCATCGAGCGTTCGACTTCAATCGTGAAGTCGACGTGGCCGGGGGTGTCGATGATGTTGATGCGGTGCTCGGGGAAATTCTTGTCCATCCCCTTCCAGAAGCAGGTGGTGGCAGCGGACGTGATCGTGATGCCGCGCTCGCGCTCCTGCTCCATCCAGTCCATGACCGTGGCGCCATCGTGCACTTCGCCAATCTTGTGCGAGACGCCGGTGTAGAAAAGGATACGTTCGGTGGTCGTGGTTTTACCGGCATCAATGTGAGCACTGATGCCAATATTGCGATACCGGTCAATCGGGGTAGTTCGGGGCATTTTTTTCAGTCGTTCGAGCGGTGCGAAGCTTTTTCGCACTGCTCGTGAAATTCGCAGTGAACTGTTTTGCGTAGGTTTTGAAGCCTACGCGCTTGCTCTTCCTGTCGGTGTGCGACGCGTCGAGCGCGTCTTCTCGTTCTTTAGAAGCGGAAGTGCGAGAACGCCTTGTTCGCTTCGGCCATACGGTGCACTTCTTCGCGTTTTTTGACGGCACCGCCGCGGCCTTCAGAGGCCTCGAGCAGTTCGGCCGCCAGGCGCTGGCCCATCGACTTCTCGCCGCGCTTGCGCGCAGCTTCGCGCAGCCAGCGCATCGCGAGTGCCGTACGGCGCACAGGCCGCACTTCGACCGGCACCTGGAAATTGGCACCACCCACGCGACGGCTCTTGACTTCGACCATCGGGCGCGAATTGGAAAGCGCCTGGATGAACACCTCCAGCGGATCCTTGCCGCCCTTTTTCGAGATCGATTCGAACGCGCCGTAAATGATGCGTTCGGCAGTCGACTTCTTGCCGCTGTCCATCAACACGTTGATGAACTTGGCAACATCGGTATTGGCGTATTTGGGATCCGGCAGGATCTCGCGCTTGGGGACTTCGCGACGACGTGGCATATCTAAATTCCTTGCTCTGTTGGGTCTTAGGCGGCTTTAGGCCGCTTGGCGCCGTACTTCGAGCGCGATTGCTTGCGATCCTTGACGCCGGCAGTGTCGAGCGCGCCGCGCACCATGTGGTAGCGCACGCCCGGCAAGTCCTTGACGCGACCGCCGCGGATCAGCACCACCGAGTGTTCCTGCAAATTGTGGCCTTCGCCGCCGATGTAGCTGATGACCTCGAAGCCGTTGGTCAGGCGCACCTTGGCGACCTTGCGCAGCGCCGAGTTCGGCTTCTTCGGGGTCGTGGTGTAGACACGCGTGCATACGCCGCGCTTTTGCGGGCTGTTTTGCAGCGCCGGCACTTTGCTTTTCGACACGGCGGGCTTGCGGCCCTTCCGCACGAGCTGATTGATCGTTGGCATCCTGATTGTCCGTTTCGTGCGCAGCCCACCATCGGGGGCAACGCAAGCCATTGAAAGTCTCGGTACGTGTTAACAGCGTTCGCGGCTGCGGACGCTGTTGGGTCACCCACCGGCTTTGCGAAACTGCTTCATTACTGCTGCAAATCAAAGTGGCCCTCGTTCGCGTCCTTGCGGGACGCTGCACTGGGGCCACCCTTCTTGCGCCATAGGCCGACTGTGTTGAAAGCGGCCTGGTACGCGCGCCCATCCGAACGGTTTAAAGGCGTCCGAGGGGCGAAAAGACCGCGATTATAGAGCGAAAAGCGAGGCGAGGTCAACACCCTGTTGCGGTGCAATTAGAGTGGAAGCTTCCGTCACGTGCGCAGCCCCATGCGAAAGCCCGTGGGCGAGGCTTCAGCCTCGCGAGGAAATCGTGGGATTGGGGGTGCGAGGCTGAAGCCTCGCCTACGAACCTCGCCTACGAACCTCGCCTACGAACCTCGCATACGAACCTCGCCTACGAACCTCGCCTACGAGCCTCGCCTACGGCCTGGGCGGGACGGTGCGCAACCACGCGACGATGGCGTCCTGGTCGGCGGCGGTCAGCCCCGCGTACCAATGAAATCCCATCGGCGGCTGCAGGGCCCTGCCGTCGCGTGACACCCCCTTGGTAATCGCGCGCTTGATCTCCTCGTCCGTCCAGCGCCCCAACCCGGCCTCCGGACTGGACGTGATGTTACGGGCTGCTGCCCCTGGCCAGGCCGCTGGATAGCCCTTGACGTTGGCGGGCCTGTACGCTTTGCCACCCTGTCCAAGCGCTTGTTCATACTGGGTTTTCCCTTCCCGTGCCGGCGTATGGCATTCCATGCAGTGGCCGATCGTGACCAGGTAGGCGCCGCGCCGGGTCTTGTCCTGCAGATCGGCCTCGGTAAAGCCTTTTTCGGCATCCGGATAGGTTTCACGAGGCACCTGCCGCTTGTAATCTGGCAAGGCCAGTGCGTTGCGAACCGGCGGCACCGAGCGCAGATAGGCCACGACGGCGTCCAGATCGGCCGGCAGCAGCGCCTTGTAGAAGTTAACCCACATCATCGGCGCCAGCGGCACGCCGGCGAGCCGACCATGGTTCGGGCGCTGGCCCAGCGTGATGGCGCGCTTGATGTCGTCATCGCCCCACGCGCCGATACCGGTTTCGCGATCAGGGGTGATGTTGGGAGCGGTGCCCGCATAGAACGGCATCTCGAATGACAGTCCGCCGCCGGCCAGCTCCTTGCCGTCCAATGGTCGGCCATCAGCCGCCTTGGGGGTGTGGCAATTGCCACAAGCCAGAATCGTGGTCACCAGATAGCGCCCGCGTTCCACGCCGGGCACGGCATCGGCGGCAAGAGCAACGCCTGGTGCCAGCGCGAGCAGTGCACTGCACACGGCAGCCATTGCAACCGTCAACATGGCGCATGCCCTGGCGCTTCGTATCGGCAACGTATCATTCATCACGGAGTCCTTGGTTGATGGTGGAGTTCATGCACGATCGAAGCGTGCCGCGATCCGACCAACGCAGTCCTGACGAATAGGTGACGGATCGCTGATGCTTGCTGATCGAGTGCAAATAGGTCGCTGGAGGTTCGATCGTTCGCTCAATACGCTGACGTCGGACATCGATGCCGTGCGTATCGAGCCCAAAGTCGCAGATCTGCTGCACAGGCTCGCCAGCCGCGCGGGAGATGTGGTGAGCAGGCAGGCGCTGCTCGATGCCGTGTGGCCGGGCGTCGTGGTGGGCGACGAGGCACTGTCGCAAAGCATCCAGAAGCTGCGCCGCGCGTTGGGCGATACGTCGCGCGAGGCCACGTACATCCAGACCGTGCCCAAGCGCGGCTATCGCCTGATCGCGCCCGTCACGTCCATCACGCCCGTGAACGCTGGTCCCGATATCGATGCCTCCGCGGATGTTGTCGTCGGTTCGGGATCGCAACCACCGCGCATCGACAGATCCTCCGATGTTGTCATCGATTCGGGACCGCAACCACCGCGTGCAATGGTCGGCCCATTGTCGACCTCGCGTGGCCGCCGCACCGCGACCATGGCAGCGGCGGCCATCGCACTCGCACTCGCAGTGGTGTTGCTGTGGCAGCATTCAGATCGAAATGCGGATCTCGATGCGATCGTTGCGCTGCAATCCACGACGGGCTCGTCCGCCCCGACATTGCCCGAAGTGCAAATACGTCGCTTCGATGCACTGGGTGACGACGCGGCAACGCAGGCTGCCGCCCGCGCAATCTGGAAACAAGTGGTGGCCGGCGTGAGCCAGTCGAGCCGGTTGCGCGTGATTGCCGACACACGCGACGGGCCGCGTCCGGAGGGTCCGTCGCCGCTGTATCAAGTGGATGGCACCGTGCAGCGTCTGGACGACCGGTTGGTACTGCAACTGGTGTTGAGCAAGCCCGCTTCCGGCGTCGTGCAGTGGAGCCAGACGTTTGCGCTGCCGCTCCGCGAATTGTCCGGGGGGCATGACATTGCCACCGCGGGATTGCTGGATGCGCTGACGGTGACACTGTCGAAGTCGGAGCGTGAACGGCTGGCGCGGCCGTATACGCCATCGGTCGTGGCCTTCGACCATTTTCTCGATGGACAGGCAGCGTTCGGCGCGCGTGATCGTCAAGGCAACATCGATGCACGCAATTATTTTTCGCGTGCCGTCGCAGAGGATCCGAGCTTTGCGCGGGCGTATGCCGGATTGGCGCTGACTCACGCGGCCGACGCCACATTTGGTTGGTCCCATGACAGGAATGCGGCGATCGAGCTTGCCATCGCGGATGCACAGCGCGCACAGGCACTTGATCCGTCGCTTCCGGAAGTGCATTGGGCGCTGGGCTGGGTCGAACTGCAGCGCCATCAGCAACACGCGGCACTCAAACATGCGCGGCGCGCGATCGAACTCAATCCGTCGTACGCGGATGCCTACGCACTGGCGGCATCGACCGCCACGTATATCGGTCACCCGAAGGCCACGTTGTCGCTGATGCGCACGGCGATGCGACTGCAGCCGGTGCACGGATTTTTGTATCGACTGGTGTTGGGACGCGCCTATTTTTTGAGCGGCGATGATGTGCAGGCCGTCGCCAATCTGCGCGTGGCCGAGAGCATGAATCCCGGGCATCTCGAAACCCATGTGTATCTGGCCGCCGCTTTGCAACGGCAAGGGGATGTCGCAGGCGCAACGTGGCAGGCCGAGGAGATTCGATCCCTGGCGCCGACGTTTGCGCTTGGTCCGTGGCTCGACCTTTCGCTGCTCGACAATG
>JBDTTY010000162.1:0-6350 GCA_040007975.1 Betaproteobacteria bacterium
CCGTGACCACAGCCACGGTGGTGGGCCATTCCATGGGGTCGCTGGCGACGTTGTCCATGGCGGCAAGGCATGCCGTGCGCGTCGCCAAAATCGCGTTGCTGGGGCCGGCGGTGCCAATGGCAGTGAGCGACGCATTGCTGGCGGCGGCGCGTGCCGATGATCATCTTGCGTTCGAATTGATCAACGGCTGGTCGCACAGTGCCGGCAAGCAACTTGGCGGCAATCCGGTACCTGGCATGTGGATGTCAGGTGCGTCGATGCGCTTGCTCGAGCGTTCGGCGCCCGGCGTACTGTATGCCGATCTCAAGGCCTGTGCGGATTACGCCGGCGGCCTTGCGGCGGCGGCTGCGGTGCAGTGCCCGTCGTTGGTGATCATGGGTGCGCGCGACGTGATGGCCCCACCCAAGGGTGCCCAGGCAATGTTGGCTGCACTGACACAGCCCGTGATCGTGACATTGCCCGATACCGGTCACGCATTGATGGCCGAGCAGCCCGATGCTGTGCTGGATGCGTTGCGGCGCTTTGCTTGATGCAGATCCGTGCGTACCGCTAGGCCAGTGCCTTCCACTTGATCGAGCATCCAACGGATGGATGTTGCACCACCGGCGCGCGTTGACCGTGCGCGACTGCGACCATTGCGTCGAACAATTCGCGCGGCGCATCGGGATTGGGCGAGCGTCCCGATGCATCGAGTCGGCCGCGGTATGCCAATCGCAAGTCGCGATCGAAGCCGAAGAAATCTGGCGTACACACGGCGCCATAACCTTTGGCCACGCCTTGGGTCTCGTCCAGTACATAGGGAAAGCTGAAACGGTGGCGTATCGCCAGTGCCTTCATGTGCACGAACGAGTCCTCCGCATATTCGGAAGGATCGTTGCTCATGATGGCAACGCTGTTGACGCCCATCGTGCGTAGTGCATCGGTGTCGCGCACGATCTTGTCGAGTACGGCTTTGACGTAAGGACAATGATTGCAGATGAACATCACGACCAGTCCGTGCCGACCATGGACCGATTGCAAACTGTGCCGACGTCCGTCCACGCCCGAAAGATCGAAGGGAAATGCGGGCCATCCGGTATTTCCAGGGGGCGTGGTAAGGCTGACCATGGCGTTCCTTGATGCGAGGGTGTGGCAGAATCGTAGCACCGTCAGCGCTCCACTGCCGATGTTCGCGATGCTACCCTTGCAAATACTTCCGCCTTCGACCTGATGGCGACGCCGCGTTTCTTTGTGCCGGACCTGCCGGGCAGCCACGAGATGGGGTCGCAATCGACGTTGCCCGAAGCGGCCGCACATCATGCAGTGCGCGTGCTTCGACTCGAAGTGGGCGACGCAATCACGCTCTTTACCGGCAACGGTGGCGAGATCGCGGCCACGATTGTGCACGCCGGCAAACGCGATGCCATCGTTCGCATCGACGGCTTTGATCCGGTCGATCGCGACGCGCCGCTCGCTGTGACGCTGGTGCAGGCGATTCCTGCCAACGATGCCATGGATTATGCGGTGCGCAAGGCTGTGGAATTGGGAGTCGCGGCGATTGCGCCGATCGTGTCGACGCAAGGTGCACGCTTTCCTGACGGCGAGCGCGGCGAGAAGCGCATGGCCCACTGGCAGCAGATTGCCATTGCGGCGTGCGAGCAATGCGGGCGCAATCGTGTTCCGCTCGTCGCCGCGCCGCAGCCCTTTGATGACTGGTTGGCAAAGCGTGACGCGTCACGAGCCGGCATGATGCTGGCACCGAACGCCACGCTGACACTTCCGGCCATGACGCCGCCGGTGGGGACGCTGGACGTGCTGATCGGACCGGAAGGTGGCTTCAACGCTCGCGAATCCGAACATGCGCTGAACGCCGGCATCGTAACCGTGCGCCTTGGTCCGCGCATTCTGCGCACCGAGACGGCGGTTTCCGCGGCACTGGCGGCCATCAATCTGCTCTGGAGCGATTTCCGTTGAAACCTGCGATTGTGCTGTGGCTGGTCGTAGTTCTAACGGGCTGCTCGGGGTTGGCGCCTGAGCCGCAGGTCTCGGATTACAAATTCGTCGTGCTTGGTCCTGAGGGTGTGCCTGTGGCGCGGGCAATCACCGCAGCGTTGCGCTGTCCGGACATCGTTCTCGACGGCGTTGTGCGAGCGATGACGGTGCGGATGCCTGCCGCGACCATTCCGCTGCGTCCCACGCGCAGTGCGCCCGCGCAGTCGAAGCCTTCGGCATTTCCAGTGTTGACCTGCGAGGCTGTCATTCCGGCAGGAACGCAACGCGCGACGATTGCCGGGGACGCTTTGCCGCTGCCCAAGGTCAATCCACAGCGGATTGTCGTGATCGGTGACACCGGTTGTCGCATCCTTTATGGCGCCACCGGCGCACAGAGTTGCGACGATCCCGCGCACTGGCCCTTCGCGCGCGTGGCGAATACCGCGGCGGCCGTGTCGCCTGATCTCGTCATTCATGTCGGTGACTACCATTATCGTGAGAACGCGTGTCCGGCGGGTGTCGCAGGATGCGCCGGCAGTCCATGGGGCTTCGGTTGGGACGCGTGGCGCGCCGATTTTTTTGAACCTGCTCGAACATTGCTTGCGGCGGCGCCCTGGGTCGTCATTCGCGGCAATCACGAGTCCTGTGCACGCGCCGGGCAAGGATGGTGGCGCTTTCTCGATCCGCGTCCGGTGGCATCGCGGCAAGACTGCAATGCCGCCGTCGACGACGATATCGGCGACTACAGCGAGCCTTACGTCGTGCCACTCCATGCGGCCGCGGGCACCGAGTTCATCGTTTTCGATTCTTCATTGGTCGGTGTCACGCCATTGCAGCCCGCCACGCTCATGTACCGCAACTATCACGCGCAGCTTACGGCGGCGTTTGCGCGCACTGCCAAGACGCCCCGAATTTTTTTCATTAACCATCATCCGGTGCTGGGGTTTGCCGCCAATCCGTCCAATCCGCAGTCGCCCTTTCCTGGCAACGCGGGCCTCCAATCGGTGCTGCAGAATCTCTATCCGGCGGTGCTATTCCCCCCCAACGTCGAGGCACTGCTGTCCGGCCACAATCACGTCTTCCAGATGGTGAGTTTTTTGACGGCACAACCGCCGCAATTTCTATCGGGCAACAGCGGCGATTGGGTCGATCAACCGTTTCCAACGCCATTCCCGCCCAATGCGCAGCCCGCCCCCGGCGCTGCCGTGCAGGAGATCGTCGCCTCCAATCGCTTCGGCTTCATGTCGATGGATCGGGTGGGCACGGGCTGGGTCATCACCGCGTGGGACCTGGACGGAGCCCCGCTGACGACCTGCACGCTGGGCGAGCGACATGCGACATGTGCGCCCATTGCCGAGCCATGGGTCAGGCGTTAACCCGCGTGCGACGCGCGCCGAGACGGTCGGAAATTCCAGATTACAATACGGCCCGATGACGGAACCCGACGCCCCCGCCACCCTGCCCGCCGTTGCGGGCCCGACCACCACCGCAGCGTCGACGCGTCCCTGGATGACGCGTCTGGTGCGATCGTTGTTGCGGCCTTACCATCGCTGGGTGTTGATTATTTTCGTGGCGATGCTGGTAGAGACACTGATGAGTCTCGCCGCGCCATGGCCGCTCAAGATCGTTCTCGACAATGCGCTCGGCAAGCATCCGTTGCCCGAGTGGCTGCACTGGGTCCATGATCTAGGGATCGACCGCACGACGATGGGCTTGGCGCTGTTTGCCGGCATCGCGACGCTGATGATCGCCGTGCTGGATGCGATCGCGAGTTACATCGACAACTACTACACCGAGAGCGTCGGGCAATGGGTTGCGCACGACTTGCGCATCCGCATCTATGACCACCTGCATCGGCTCTCGCTCAACTACTACTCCGGCCACCAGACCGGCGCGCTGTTGTCCACGCTGACCAGCGACGTGTCGACGGTGCAGGACTTTGCCTCGTCCGCCACACTTTCGATCGTCGTCGATGTGATGACCATCATCGGCATGGTCGGCATCATGTTCTGGCTCGACTGGGACTTTGCGCTGATCGCCATTGGCGTCACGCCGTTTCTGCTGTTATTCGTCTTTCGCTTCAAGACGGCGGTCAAGGCGGCCACGCGCAACGTGCGCAAAACGCAGAGCGAAATCGTTTCGGTGGCGCAGCAGGGCTTGGGGTCCGTGCGTTCGGTCCAGGCCTTCGACCGTCAGGATCTCGAAATGCAGCGAATGCAGGACGCCAGTCGCGCCACCGTGACCGCGGCGCTCAAGGCGCGTCGCATCAAATCATTGCTGTCACCGGTCGTATCGATCGTGGTGGCCCTGTGTGTCGCGATTGTGCTGTGGCGCGGGACAGCGCTGATCGTCACGAGTGTGATGACCGTCGGAGCATTGACCGTGTTCCTGGCGTACCTCTCCAAGTTTTTCAAGCCGGTGCAGGACCTGGCGAAGATGACCAACACGATCGCGCAGACGGCCATCGGTCTGGAGCGCATCCAGGCCATCCTGGGCGCCGACGACTCGATCCCCGAGAAGGCCGATGCGATGGTGCCGCTGCCGTTCAAGGGAGCAATTGTGTTCGAGCACGTTGCGTTCGGCTATGTCAAGGATGCGCCGATATTGCGTGACGTCAGTTTCAACGTCACACCGGGGCAGATCATCGGCGTGGTCGGCGCCACCGGCAGCGGCAAGTCGACGATCGTCAGCCTCATTCCGCGATTTTACGATCCCGATGCCGGGCGCATCCTGATCGATGGCGTGGATGTCCGCGACTACCAGCTCCATCCGCTGCGCAGCCAGATCGGCTACGTACTGCAGGAAACCGTGCTGTTCCGCGGCACGATTCGCGACAACATCGCCTATGGGCGTCCCGGCGTATCCACGGATGAGCAAATCGTCGCCGCCGCCAAGCTCGCCAACGCCGACGAATTCATTGCCAGGATGCCGCAGGGCTACAACACGATCGTCGGCGAGCGTGGCGACACGCTGTCGGGCGGCCAACGGCAGCGGATCGGCATTGCCCGCGCCGTGATTCGCAACGACCCGATCCTGATCCTCGACGAGCCTACTGCGGCGCTCGACACCGAATCGGAGCGGCTAGTGATCGAAGGCCTCGAGCGTCTGATGAAAGGCCGCACCGTGATCACGATTGCCCACCGGTTGTCCACTATTCGCGATGCGGACAACATTATCGTGCTGAAGGACGGCGTGGTGGGCGAGCAGGGCACACATCAACAGTTGCTGGCCCGCGGCGGTCTCTACGCCGACCTGTACCATGTCCAGTTCGCCGACAACCCGGCTGCGCCTGCGGCCTGAAACGCGCCATGTCCCGTTCCCTGCTAGTACTTCCCGAGGCTACCGCCGCGCCATTGATTGCGGCAATCGCCGCTGCCACGAAATCGATCCGGGTGAAGATGTTCGTGTTCTCCGAGCCATCGCTGCTGCAGGCCGTCATTGAAGCGCGTGGGCGCGGCATTGATGTACGTGTGATGCTCAACGCCGCGCGTCGCAGCGGCGAGTCCGACAACGACGAAACCCGCACGGCGCTCGAGGCGGCCAAGGTAGCCGTCAAGGACGCCAATCCCGCGTTCGAACTGACCCACGAAAAATCGATGGTCATCGACGACACGATGGCCGTCGTGATGTCGCTCAACTGGGAAACACGCAACGTCACGGAAACGCGCGACTATGCGGTGCTCACCGAACACAAGAAAGCAGTCGACGAGGTCATCGCGTGCTTCGACGCCGACTGGGATCGCACGACATTCGTGCCGCCCGAAAAATCGCACCTGATCTGGTGCAATTCCAATGGTCGTGAGCGTTTCGCCCATTTTATCGATCGCGCCGAGAGCGAGCTGTGGCTGCAAAACGAACGCTATCAGGACGCGGTGATCATCGAGCGAGTGGTGCGGGCCGCCGGCCGCGGAGTAAAGGTCCACGTGCTGGCGCGCGCGCCGCACACGCTCAAGAAGGACAAGCTGATCGAAGGGGTTGGTGGATTGCGGATCATGCAGGACGTGGGCTGCAAGGTGCACAAGATGAAAGGGATGCGCCTCCACGGCAAGATGATGCTGGCCGACAGTGCCCGCGCGATCGTCGGTTCGGTGAACCTCGCGCCGGGCAGTTTTGATGCGCGACGCGAGTTGGCCATCGAGGTCAAGGACAGTCATGTAATCGAGCCGCTGGAACATGTCGTTCGTCACGATTGGGAGCACTCCGAGGCACTGGATCTTTCCGATGACGGCTTGCTGGCCGATCTTAAAAAGCGCGGCGATGAGGCGAGCGGCGCGTTATTGGTGCTCGACGCATCGTCTGATGGCGGCAAGAAGAAACACCACAAGCATTGAGCGCGAGATGACGCGGTCATGACGCCATTCACGTCGGCATTGCCGGCT
>JBDTTY010000163.1:0-6343 GCA_040007975.1 Betaproteobacteria bacterium
CCACGCCCGCCGCGATGGGCTTCATGCCTGCCGCCCGTGCGCCACGCGCGACCAAGGCACGAATCAGCGCGACCGCGACCAACGTCTTGCCCACGCCCGTGTCGGTTCCGGTCACGAAGATCCCGGCAGTCCGCGGCAGGGTGGCGGCGGCAAGCATCAGCGTCGACCGAACCGGACGATCGGCAAGCCGTCGGGCGTGTGGGTTGCCTGCGCTTTCCAGGCGTGTCCGTAAACCACCTCGAACGTTGCCGGAATGCGCCCGTCGCGCGCCGTCGCCTCGAGGCTCGCCAGCACGCGCTGCAGGCGCGCCTTGCCCAGGAGCCCGCGGGGTCGACCCTGCGTCGCGTTGGTCGCGCCGATCTGCTTCAACTCGCGTAGCAGCGATCGCGCATCACCATAGGTCAGCGTGATGGTTTCCATGTCGATCACCGGGTCGGCAAAGCCGGCGTGCACCAGCATGTCGCCGATATCGTGCATGTCGGCGAAGCGATTGGTGTGCGTGTGCCCGTCCACCGCGGCAAATGCCGTGCGGATTTCGCGCAGCGTATCCGGCCCAAAAGTCGTGAACGTCAGCAGACCGTCGATCTTCAGCACGCGATGCAGTTCTCCGAATGTGTGCGGCAAATCATTGACCCACTGCAATGCGAGATTGCTCCAGACAAGATCGAACGCTGCGCCACCAAATGGCATTGCATTGACGTCACCACAAACGAAACGTGGCGCGGTGGCCGACTCCGCGGCACGCCACGGCATGATTCGGCGCAGCAGCGAACGCCCGCTGGCCACGCGCGCCTGCGCCGCCTGCACCATCGGCAGCGCCAGATCAAGGGCCACCATGCGCGCGTCGGGATAGCGCAAAGCCAGTGCGCCCAGCGCGTCGCCAGTGCCGCATCCAGCATCGAGAACTGCGTGCGGCGCCAATTTGACGACGTCCAAACGCGCACCCATTCGGGTGCCGACTTCGCGCTGCAGAACAGCGGCAACATCGTAAGTGGCTGCGGCGCGGCCAAAGGCACGGCGCACCGCCCGTGTATCAACCTCGCGCGGATCACGATCCCTTGCGTCGGCTTGATCGGCACCCATTCAGCGCGCGTCCAGAAATGGCGTCAACGCTGTATCGAAAGCCTCGCGATGCGACAGGAACGGCGCATGGGCGGCCCCCGGAATCAGGACGTGCCGCGCATCGGGCATCGCCGCGGCCAGCCAGGCACCCGCCGCAGGTGCGGTCAACGCATCGCGATCACCGGATACGACGAGCGTGGGCGTTGCGATGTGCGCCGCCTCGGCGCGCAGATCCTCGTCCTGCAAAATCGCGAGTCCCGCGCGCAGTGCTTGCGGACTTGGCTCGCCGCGCGCGAACAGCGCCTCGCGCAGCGCGTGCAACGACGCCCTTCCCGCGTCACTTCCCTGCACCTGCAACGTCAGGAAGCGCTGCAAGGTCAGACGATACGCGGCGGCCAGTTCGTCGCCAAAACGCGCAAGCGTCGTGGGGTCCATCGCGTGCGGCCAATCCGGCGCCACCGTGAAGCGGGGCGTGGAACTCACGAGCAGCAACCTGGCCATCCGCGTCGGCGCAACGTGCGCCCAGCGCAGTGCGACGGCACCGCCAAGCGACCAGCCGAGGACATGCAGCGGTTGTGCCTCGCGCGCAAATTCCGCGGCAAGCGCCGCCACCATCGCGTCAAGCGACGTCAACGGCAGCGCCGACGAAAAGCCATGTCCCGGCAGGTCGACCACGGCAACCGAATAGCGGGCGGCCAGTGTCGGCACAAGTGGCGCAAACAGTCCGCCATGCATCGCCCAACCGTGCAGCAGAACAAGCGGCGGCCCGCTACCGCTCCACTCAACATGCAATGCATTCATGCCGCTGCCACCAGAGCCGTGAGCAACGCATGGACATCGGCCGGGGCATGTGCTGCAGACAGCGACACGCGCAGGCGCGCGGTACCGAGCGGCACCGTTGGCGGCCGAATGGCGGGCACCCAGAGCCCCTGGGCGCCCAACGCGGTGCTGAGCGCAACCGCAGCGTTGCTGTCGCCGACCACCAGCGGCTGGATCGCCGTCATCGAGGGCAGCAACATCCATGGCAGATCCGCCGCACCGGCACGAAACTGCGCGATCCGAGCGTGCAGCGCCGCGCGTCGCGTGTGATCGTCACGGATCAACGTCAGCGATGCGCGCAATGCTTGCGCAAGCAACGGTGGCGCGGCGGTGGTGTAGATGTACGGGCGCGCGGTTTGCACCAACGTTTCGATCACGGCGGGATGTGCCGCCACGAATGCGCCGGAGACACCGGCTGCCTTGCCCAAGGTGCCCATGAGCACGATCCGATCGGACGCCAGCCCCAAATGTGCGAGCGTGCCGCGGCCCTCCCCCAACACGCCGAAGCCGTGCGCGTCGTCGACGATCAGCCACGCATCGTGCTGCTGCGCCAAGGCCAGCAGTTGCGGCAATGGTGCGATGTCGCCGTCCATGCTGAACACCGCGTCGGTGACGATGAGTTTGCCGGGTGCCGCCGAAGACTCCAGCGTGCGCGCCAGCGCGTCGAAATCGCCGTGCGCGTAGCGGTGCAACTTGGCACCGGCCAGCAGCGCACCATCATTGAGGCAGGCGTGATTGAGTCGATCCGCAAATACTGCATCGTGCCGCCCCGCCAACGCGGTCAGAATTGCAAGGTTGGCGATGTAGCCTGACGAAAAAAGCAGCGCGGTCGCCGCGCCATCGGGTGCTACGAACGCCGCGAGTTCGCGCTCCAGCGCGTCATGGGGCTCGCAGTGCCCGCTGACGAGATGCGAGGCGCCGGCACCCACGCCCCACGCCTGCGCAGCGTCACACGCCGCACCGACGAGCGTCGGATGATTGGCGAGACCCAGATAGTCGTTGCTGGCAAACGACAGCAGTGGTGCGCCATCGACGACGGCGCGCGTGCCCGTTGGCGTGGTGACGACCCGCCGCCGCCGGAACAAGCCGTCGGCGCGACGCTGGGCCAGTGCGGCTTCGAGCCGCGCGACGCGGGACAGGCCCGGCATCGGGGTCACGCTGTCGGCGTCGCCAGCGCTTCCAATCCCAGTTTGGCGAAAAGCGCGCGATCAGCGTCGATGTCGGGGTTGCCGGTGGTCAGCAGACGATCGCCGTAAAAAATTGAATTGGCGCCGGCAAGAAAACAAAGTGCCTGAATGGCTTCGCCAAATTCACGGCGCCCGGCCGACAGTCGCACCATGGCCGTCGGCATCGTGATGCGCGCCACCGCGATCGTGCGCACGAATTCGAGCGGGTCGAGCGCCGACGCGCCCTGCAACGTGTCGTGGAGCGGCGTTCCTTCGACCTGCACCAGATGGTTGATTGGCACCGACTCAGGGTACGGATCAAGATTGGCCAACTGCGCGATGAGTCCCGCGCGCTGCATCCGCGTTTCGCCCATGCCGACGATGCCGCCGCAGCACACCGACATGCCGGCATCACGCACACGATCGAGTGTCTCGAGACGATCATCGTAGTCGCGCGTTGTGACGATCTCGCCGTAGAACTCCGGCGCGGTATCGAGATTGTGGTTGTAGTAGTCGAGGCCGGCGTCGCGCAATTGCTGCGCCTGACCATCCTTCAACATGCCAAGCGTGGCGCAGGTTTCAAGGCCGAGCGATTTCACTTCGCGCACCATCGCCAGCACCGGCTCGAGATCGCGCTGCTTCGGTCCGCGCCAGGCCGCGCCCATGCAAAAGCGCGACGCGCCTGCCGCTTTGGCGGCGCGTGCCGCCGCCACGACCGCAGCGACGTCCAACATGGCCTCGTTCTCGACCCCGGTGTGATAGCGCGCCGCCTGCGGACAGTAGCCGCAGTCTTCGGCGCAACCACCCGTCTTGATCGAGATCAGCGTCGAGAGTTGCACGGCATTAGGCGCGTGGTGCGCGCGATGCACTTGCTGCGCACGCCACAGCAAGTCGTTGAATGGCAGCGCCAATAGCGCAGCAATGGTGTCAACCGTAAACCGCAGCGGTGCCGCGCTCGTTCCCACTGGGGACTTCGAATGCAACTTGATGGTGGCGGTGTCAGTCATGCGTTTGGACGATGGCGGCGGGATGGTCCACGGAGGGACGATGGGCAGCAATGTACTCGGACGCGCTGCGCGGCCAGGCGGCGCATGCAACTTCAACTGCCTGCAGTGTCAATGAAGTCACTCCATGATGTCAAATTTTCCGGCCGAAAAATTTAACAAGTTTTCGCACTGGCGGCGCCTTGCTCACTCGGTGCTCCCACAGCGCTGCGCGCTTTGTACGGCGCGCGCGGACCATCAATTGCTGTGCCCGGCATGCACCAGTACGCTGCCCGCGCTGCCGGCCCATTGCCCGCAATGCGCGTCGCCCACGCCGGAGGGGCGCCGGTGCGGACGTTGCCTGGCCCAACCTCCGGCCTTTGTCGCCACGCGATGCGCGTTCGTCTACGCGTATCCGCTTGACGGCATCGTGCATGCGCTGAAATACGGGGGCCGCGCGGCGTACGCCGAAATCTTCGCCCACGCCCTGGCACAAATGCCCGGAATGCGTCCTGACTGCCTCGTCCCGCTACCCCTTGCCGCGACCCGTCAACGCGAACGCGGGTTCAATCAGGCGACCGAAATTGCACGTCATCTCGCGTCGCACATCGGAGTTCCAATCCTCCGGGCGCTGGTGCGCACACGCGATACGCAAGCGCAGGCGGCGCTGCCTTGGCACCGTCGCGAAGCCAACGTGCGTGGTGCCTTTGCGGCCATCGCGTCATTGACCGGTGCCCGGGTCGCGTTGATCGATGACGTGATGACCACCGGCGCCACGCTCGATGCCGCGGCACGCGCGGCACTCGCGGCAGGTGCCGCCACGGTGGAGGCATGGATCGGCGCGCGTACACTTCCGCCCGATTCCATTCGTTAATCGGCCCCGCCATGTTTAGCGTCGTATTGGTCCATCCCGAAATTCCGCCCAATACCGGCAACGTGATCCGGCTGACCGCCAACACCGGTGCCGAACTCCATTTGGTCGAACCTTTGGGTTTCCGGATGGATGACCGGGACTTGAAACGCGCCGGCCTCGACTATCACGAGTACGCCCGCGTGCACGTCCACGCCAACTGGATGGCCTGTCGCGCCGCGCTCGGTGCGGATGCCGCACGCCGTTGGTTTGCGCTTACCACGTCGGGCGGCACTTCGCTTTACGCCACGGACCTGATACCAGGTGACATCTTTGTGTTTGGTTGCGAGACGGCGGGGTTGCCCGACGCCGTGCTGGCCGACTTTTCCCCGGCCGCGCGGTTGTCGATACCAATGCGCCCCGAAGTGCGCAGCATCAACCTATCCAACGCGGTGGCGGTCACCGTCTTCGAAGCGTGGCGCCAACAGGCATTTGCCGGCGCGCGGACGCCGGGTGCTGCACCCATATTGCGTTAGAGCCGCGCCGCTCATGCGAAAGTAGTGTCCACGGGCCTTATTGTCGTTCGGCGCGCGGCTCGCGCTGTAGTAACGCCAGCACGGCGTCGCGCGGCGCCACTCCACCGTGCAACACCTGATCGACGGCGGCGCAGATCGGCATGTCCACACCAAGATGATCTGACAATGCGCGTATCGCACGCGCGGCCCCTACGCCTTCGGCAACATGACCAAGGTCCGCCAGAATGGCCGGCAGCGACAGCCCGCGTGCCAGTGCCAGACCCACCTGGCGATTTCGCGACAGGTTGCCGGTGCAGGTGAGCACGAGATCACCCAGCCCGGAAAGTCCCATGACCGTATCCCGGCGACCACCCATCGCCGTCACCAGACGCGCCGTCTCGGCCAAACCGCGCGTGATCAATGCGGCGCGCGCATTGTGTCCAAATTCGAGTCCGTCGCTGGCGCCCGCCGCGATGGCCAGTACATTCTTGACCGCACCGCCAACCTCGACGCCCGCGATGTCGTCCGATGGGTAGACGCGCATCGCGTCGCCACGCACGGTTGCGGCCACCCGTTCGGCCAGACCTGCGTCCGTCGCCGCCACTGTGAGCGCCGTCGGCAACCCGCGCGCCACCTCGGTCGCAAAACTGGGTCCCGAAAGGACCGCCATCGGCGCCGGCCAATGGGGTGCCAGCACCTGATGCGCCAACGCGACGCCTGGGGGTACCGTGGGTGCCGCGACAAAGCCCTTGGACAACGACACGATCGGCACCCTGGCGCCGGCCCCGGCAAGCAAGTGCAACAGTGCGGGCAACGCGGCCACGGGCGTGGCCAATATCAAGATGTCAGCCGTCGCAACCTGCGCAAGATCGGATGTGCAATCGAGTGCCGCTGGCAGTGCGACACCCGGCAGATAACGCGTGTTTTCACGAGCGGCGGCGGCTTCGC
>JBDTTY010000164.1:0-6317 GCA_040007975.1 Betaproteobacteria bacterium
TGAGCTCGGGAATGCAGGGCGACTCGAACGCCAGCGGCACGAACTGCGCGCCGGGCGCGTTGAGATTTTCGTCCTTGCCGCGCGCCGTGTGCACGCGGTAGAAGCCACCGACGACGTAGCGGTCGATCATGTAGACGACGGGTTCGGCAATCGCGTCGTCGATCGACTCGAACGTCGGCACGCCTTCCTGAATGAGGACGGAGCTGACTTCGAGACCTTCCTTGACCACCGCCATCTTGTTGCGCTGTTTACGGTTGAGGCCGACGACCTCATCGGCATTGCGCACTGTCATGATGCCCATGCCATAGGTGCCGGCGTCGGCCTTGACGATGACGAACGGTTTCTCCGTGATGCCGTATTCCGCATATTTCACCGCCATCCGCGACAGCACGTCATTGACGTTGCTGCGCAGACACTCCTCACCCGACCGCTCCTGAAAATCGACCTTGCCGCAGGCGGCGAAATAGGGATCGATCAACCATGGATCGATGCCGATCAGCGCGGCGAATTGCTCGGCCACGCCCGAATACAGGCCAAAGTGATGCGACTTCTTGCGATTGAACCATCCGGAGGCGAGCGGCGGCACCACTGGCTGATCGATACGTTCGAGAATCGCCGGCGAACCCGCCGACAGATCATTGTTGAGCAACACCATGCACGGATCGAAATCGTACAGACCAACGCGCCGACCATTGCGGATGACCGGTTCGATCGTCAGCGCAGTGCCGTCACCGATGTCGATCTTCGTCAGCGTCGTGATCTCGGGATTGAGCGAGCCGATGCGCACCCGCATGCCTGCCTGGCGCAGGATGCGCTCCAGCGTAGCCACGTTGCGCAGATAGAACATGTTGCGTGTGTGGTTCTCGGGGATCAAAAGCACGCCTCGTGCGTCGGGGCACACGCGCTCGACGGCCGTCTGCGCGGCCTGCACGCACAGTGGCAGGAACGACGGATTGAGATTGTTGAAGCCGCCGGGAAAGAGGTTGGTGTCGACGGGTGCCAGCTTGAAGCCCGCGTTGCGCAGGTCCACCGAGGCATAGAACGGCACCGCGTGTTCCTGCCATTGCGTGCGCAGCCAACGCTCGATTTCCGGCATGTGCTCGAGAATGCGGCGCTCGAGATCCAGCAACGGACCGGCCAGTGCCGTGGTGAGATGGGGAACCATGCGCCCGCCTTGCAATGAAGAACAGGAATTGTACCCGCCCATCCCGTCCCGCGTTGCCACCGCGATGACTCAAAAAAAACGGGGCGCGTGGAATGCGCCCCCGAATAGCCTCTGAGGAGAGATCATTTACTGCGGAAACCCGCGTTTCCGGCTAGCCCGCGGACGGGGAGAGATTCCATCCGCGTCGTGCGCGTTACAGCCGACGGTCCGTCCTAGGAACGGTATGCCGACTCACCATGCGACGACACGTCGAGTCCTTCGCGTTCCTGTTCTTCCGTGACGCGGAGCCCCACGGTCATGTCGACAATCTTGTAGCAGAGGTAAGCCACGACCGCGGACCAGATCACCGTCAATCCAACCGCCTTGGCCTGGATGAACAGTTGCTCGCTCCAGCTCGTGTAGCCCGTCTTGCCCGTGACCCAGTCGGTCACGAAACCGGGGCCGCCAAGTGCGGGATCGACGAAGACGCCGGTCAACAACGCACCCAGAATGCCACCCACTGCATGGACACCGAACACATCGAGTGTGTCATCGACCTTCAGCATGTGCTTGAGACCATTGACGCCCCACAGGCAGACGAGGCCGGCCAGGAGGCCGATCACGAACGCGCCGGGGATGCCCACGTTGCCGGCGGCCGGGGTGATGGCAACGAGACCTGCCACGGCACCGGAAGCTGCGCCGAGCATCGAAGGCTTGCCCTTGAACATCCATTCGCCGAGCGTCCACGACACGGTGGCACATGCGGTGGCCAGGAAGGTGTTGATGAAGGCCAAAGCAGCGGCGTTGTTCGCTTCGAGCGCCGAACCGGCGTTGAAGCCGAACCACCCGAACCACAGCAGTGACGCCCCCATCATCGTCATCGGCAGGCTATGCGGCGCCATCGACTCCTTGCCGTACCCGATCCGTTTGCCGACGACGTAGGCACCGACCAGACCGGCGATACCGGCGTTGATGTGCACGACGGTGCCGCCCGCGAAGTCCAGTGCACCCCACTGCCAGATCAGGCCGGCCTTGGCATTTTGCGCATCGACGACGTTGGCGGCCGTGTATGCATCCGGACCGGGCCAGAACCAAACCATGTGCGCGATCGGCAGGTACGAAAACGTGAACCAGAGCACCGAGAAGATCAGTACGGCGGAGAACTTCACGCGCTCGGCGAACGCACCGAGGATGAGGCACACCGTGATCGCCGCGAAGGTGGCCTGGAACGCGACGAACACCAGTTCCGGGATCGGCGTGTTCTTGGAGAACGTTGCCGCCATCGCGAACTCACCCTTCGCCGCGTCGAACGTGCCCTTGAGAAACAGTCGATCGAGACTGCCGAAGTAGGCGTTGCCTTCGGTGAACGCAATGCTGTAGCCGTAGACGCACCACAACACCGTGATCAACGAAAACACGACAAACACCTGCATCAGCACCGAGAGCACGTTTTTGGAGCGCACCATCCCGCCGTAGAACAGCGCGAGTGCGGGTGCACTCATCAACAGTACGAGAGCCGTGCACACCAGCATCCACGCAACGTCGCCTTTGTTGGGCGTGGGAGCGGGTACCGCCGTGGCCGTTGCCGCATCCGCCGGTGCTGCAGCGGGTGCTGCCGCAGGCGCGGTTGCCGCAGGCGTTGCTGCGGCGGTTGCCGCCTTGTCCTGCGCCAGCGCGGGCGCCGCAAAAGCGAATGCGCCGAGCAGGGCAAGTAACGCAACAATCTTTTTCATCGAAGGGCTCCCTTACAGCGCATCCGCGCCGGTTTCACCGGTGCGGATACGGACGACCTGCAGCAGGTCGAACACGAAGATCTTGCCGTCACCGATCTTGCCGGTGTTGGCGGCTTTTTCGACTGCTTCGATCACGCGATCAAGCATGTCATCCTTGACTGCCGCCTCGATCTTGACCTTGGGCAGGAAGTCGACGACATATTCGGCGCCGCGATAAAGCTCGGTGTGACCCTTTTGACGACCGAATCCCTTTACCTCGGTCACGGTGATTCCCTGCACACCGATGGCCGACAGGGCCTCGCGGACCTCGTCTAACTTGAACGGCTTGATGATGGCGGTTACGAGTTTCATGATGTCCCCGAAAAGTGCGCGACGAGGCGAAGCCGTCGTGCGGTATGGCGTTTAAAACGTCTTTTGAACGTAGGCGACGAACTGTCCGGCGGAAACGTCCTTGCCGAAGCGATTGGTGTAGGCCAGGCTTTCGGCATCCGTACCCGTGCCGTAGATGCCGACGGTCACGCCAACGACCTCGGTCGAGACGCCGACCTTCCAGTCGCTGTAGTCATAGAAGCTCGCGTTCTTGAACTTTTGCTGACCGTAGTGCCCATACACCGTGACCTTGCCGATCGTGTCGTTGACCTTTTCAACGATGTCGTACGTGGCGTTTACTTCCCAGTAGTCCGAGCCGCGCGAATTCGGGAAGCCGAACGTATCGTTGCCCACGCTGTAGCTGTACTTGCCCGTGATCCATTTCCACGTCAGAGCAGCGTAGAGCTCCGTCGTGTTGGGCTTGGTGTAGCCGGACGGATACGAACCCGGATACCAGTAGTAGAGGGCGCCCAAATCAAGCGTCCAGTCCGGCGCGAGACCCCACTTGTAGCCGCCATAAAGATCCATTTCCAGGCTGGCGGAGACGTCGGGGTTGCCGTCGGACAGCCAGCTCACGTTCGAACCCCATACACCGGCGTAGAAGCCACTCTTGTGGCTGAGATCGAAGCCACCCTGCAAGGCGGGCTTTTCGTTGGTTTGCGAGATGCCACGGAACACGTATTGGCTAAAAATCCCGACATTGCCGGTGAAGGACCAATCGGGCTCCGGTGCAGCTGCCGGCGCGGGGGTCGATTGGGCTTGAACGTTGCTGGCGATCAAGATGGCAAACATTGCGCCCGCGGCGCAGTTGATAAGGCGGTGCTTCTGGTTCACGTTCGAGTTCCCTGTGAGATGGTTGACGAAATTGAGTGATGCTTCCGAGGCTGAGTCAGCATTTCGTGTGCCACTGCACAAATATGCAAAAATTCAAAGGGTTAGAGTTGTCATTTGCGCCAGAAGGGGGGCGGAAGGGGGGCGGACGCACCAAATGGGTGCCCCGCGTTGCGCGCGCGCACCGGACTGGAGCGCCGCGGTAGGTGCGACCGTTGGACGAGGCGCGATGGTCATCCAAATGGTCGAGCAATCACGGCGTTTCGCTTTGCTAGACTTGCTCAGAGAGGGGCACGCTTGGCGATACATGATGTTGTCGCCGCCCCACCGCGTTCACTTTGTCGGAGGTCCATTCATGTTGAGTTTCAGCAGCAAATCCCTGGACGAATTGGCCGCCAAGATCGGTCGCGCCGTGGAATCCAGTCCTGCCAAGGACCTCGAAAAAAACGTCAAGGCGATGTTGCAGGGTGGCCTGTCGCGGCTTGATCTCGTCCCGCGCGCCGAATTCGATACGCAGGCCCAGGTACTGCTCAAGACCCGCGAAAAACTGGAACGCATGGAAGCGCGATTGGCCGAGCTTGAAGCGCGCTTCCCAGCGCCACCCGCCACGCCGTAGTCATCGCCGACTTCGTCGTAACGCATTCCTGGCCGGGGTCTGGGTTGTCAGTGATCGTCATCAATAGTCGTGCGCTCACCGGCGTGGTCGCGCCGGCCGTGGCCGTGGAAGTCCACGTCACCGGTGGGTTGCCCGGCATCCATATCGTCGGCCTGCCGGATGCCGAAGTGCGCGAGGCGCGCGATCGCGTTCGTTCGGCGATCCAGAACGCGCAGTTCGATTTCCCGGCGCGCAAGGTCATCGTCAATCTCGCACCCGCGGACTTGCCCAAGGAATCGGGTCGCTACGATCTTCCCATTGCGCTCGGCATTTTGGCGGCCACCAGTCAAGTGCCCGCGCACGGACTTGGACAGTACGAATTTGCAGGCGAACTCGCGCTTTCTGGAGCGCTGCGTCCCGTTCGTGGCGCATTGGCCATGGCACTGGCGGCCAGTCGCGCCTGCCGCGCGTTTGTGCTGCCTGAGGCGTCGGCCGCAGAAGCATCGCTGGTGCAAGGGGCTGCCGTCTTCGGGGCCACATCGCTGCTGGCGGTTTGCGAACACCTTGCTGGACGCACGATGATTTCGCCTACGTGCTCGACAGTGCCGCTCGTGCGCGACGATGCGCCCGATCTAGCGGACGTACGCGGGCAACGTCAGGCCAAGCGCGCACTGGAGATCGCTGCGGCCGGCGGTCACTCATTGTTGTTCATCGGCCCGCCCGGCACCGGCAAGTCGATGCTGGCGCAGCGGTTGCCCGGATTGCTGCCTCCGTTGGGTGACAACGAGGCACTTGAGGTTGCCGCCGTGGCATCCATCGCGGGACGCTTCCTGCCCGAAACGCTTGGCCAGCGACCCTATCGCGCCCCGCATCACACGGCCAGCGCCGTGGCACTGGTAGGCGGCGGCAGCGACCCGCGGCCCGGCGAAATTTCGTTGGCCCATCATGGGGTGCTGTTTCTCGACGAGCTGCCGGAATGGGATCGTCGGGTGCTCGAGGTTTTGCGCGAGCCGCTCGAGTCCGGCGTGATCCACATTTCGCGTGCGGCTCGGCAAAGCGTGTTTCCGGCGCAGTTTCAATTGATCGCCGCGATGAATCCGTGTCCATGCGGCTGGCTTGGCGATCCGCGCGGGCGATGTCATTGCACGCCCGATCGCGTGGGTCGTTACCGCGCACGAATTTCCGGGCCGCTATTGGATCGCATCGACATCGCACTGGAAGTGCCCGCCGTGCCGGCGGATCAACTGGCGGCACAAACGGCAACGGTCGCAGCGGATGGCGCGCGCGAACCATCGAGCATGGATGCCGCGGCGATGATGGGTGAGTCGTCGTTGGTCGTGCGGGGACGCGTCATTGCGGCCCGTAATCGACAACTGCTGCGGCAGGGCAAGGCTAATGCACGGCTGACGCCCAAGGAAGTGATCGTGCAGTGCGCGATCGATGCAGCGGGCAGCACGTTACTGGCACAGGCTGCCGCGCGCATGGCGCTGTCCGCACGCGCTTACCATCGCGTGCTGAAAGTTGCTCGCACCATCGCCGACCTGGCCGATGTCCCGCACATCGAATCGCGACACATCGCGGAAGCGGTAGGCTATCGCGGCGCGGCCGGACGGTAAGCCCGGCTTGCGAATGCCCGGCAAGCGAG
>JBDTTY010000165.1:0-6288 GCA_040007975.1 Betaproteobacteria bacterium
CCGCATAGTTCAGAAAATCTTAACAGATACCAACAAAAGCATCGCTATTCGCCGTGACCCATCAAGCCTAAATTGCAAGCTATCGCAGGCCGCCGCAGCCTTTGCTGCATTAGCGCTTATCAGGGAAAGCAGGGTCGTATCGCGTCGCGATTCGCCTGCTTCTCCCGCCTGTCGGAGAACGGTCATGCCACATATCGATGATTTGGCACTACGTACTGTCTGGCTTAACAATGGCATTTCGCCGTTTGCGCGTCCGGTCGCCGCCATCACGGCGTTTGTGACGTCGCTGCCGGCGCGCGCCGCGAACGCTTTTACCGGCTGGGATGCGGGCAGTCCCGCCCGCGCGCACGACCACTGGTACGGCCGTCCGGAGTGGGAACTACGCAAGCAGGAAGAGCGCTACGCGCACGCCACCGATCTTGCCAACCTCGAGGGCATGGAACGTGCGTTCGACCGCCGCGAGGGCGAAAGCATGCGCTACTGGGAGCGGCGCTAGCGTCAGTGCTGCAGGCGAGGCCTGCAGGCGAGGCTTCAGCCTCGCATGCATGCACGGCACGAGGCTGAAGCCTCTTTTACGTACGCAATTGGCCGTGAATGCCGGCCAACGGGGCGCGACGCAAGAAATTGGCGTTGCGCCCCAGGATGAAATGCAGCAGATCGTCGAGCACCGGCGTGTCGATCATGTTGCTGTGAAACTCGAGCGTCACGCGATCGAAGCGATCAACGTTGGTCATCGCGCAACTGATGAGGCCCGTCTGGTAGTCGGTCTTGAACATGATCGCGGACGGTACGGCCGGCGGCACGGTGATTACGCACTTGGTGACGATGCCATTGCGATCCACGATACGCCGCGCTGAATACTGCAAGCCCGCTTCGTCCAGCGATTTTTCCGCCATCGCCACGCCGCCAGACACCACTTCGATCGTCAGCGGTTTGGCCGTGGCGATCTCATACCAGATGTTGATCTCGTCGATCACCGGATAGCCTACGATGCGCTGCGTATGCTGGCCGACGTAACCGCGATTGAAGCGCGGCGCCTCCAATACCAAGCCGTGACCGAGATCGAAGCGATGCTCGATCGGCGGCTTCAATTCGTCGAGATACGCCATCGCCTTTTCAAGCCATGCATAGGCCTTGTGCAACCGCGCATCGATCTGCTGGTAGCCCTCGACGTCTTCATGCTGATGCGGGGACGTACGCGCCGTTTCGTACTGCACACGCAATTCGTCGAACAATGAACTTTCGGCAGGTGGCGGCATGGCGGTGCTCCCTTGCGGTTCGGTGGCGGCGGTCGAACCGGGAGTTTACTGCGCGGCGCCGCGCAAGTCGCATCCCCGCTACGTGCCTACCAGACCTTCCTGGCCCAGAACCGGCCTGGTTCCGGTGATGGCCGCCTTGGCGATCTCGAACAATTGCACAAACTTGCTTTCCTTCACCTGCCAATAGTGGGCAGTGCCAATCACGACCTTGACCAGCGCCAGATCGGGGTCGGTGACGCCGCCCGGAAACCATGCCTTGGCAAACGGTGACCATAGCGCGGCTTTTTTTGCATCATCGTCCACCACCGACGCGATCCCGCTGATGGACACATAAATATCGTCGCCGGGATGGGCGTAGGCCAGGTTTACTGCCGGATGGGCTTCGAGTTGGGCGACCGGATCGCCGTGCCTGGACATGAAAAACCACAGCGCACCATCGTCGATCGGATCGCCTCCTTGTGTGGTCATCGGACGCGAGCGCAGTTCGCCGTGTGCTTCGCGCGTGGTGAACATCACAACGCGAACGTCCTTGACCAGATCGCCCAATGTCGCCATGCCTTGGTCGTGTGTAATTGCCATGTTGAATATCGCTTCCATTCGAGTTGATCTATGCGGTGCACTGTAGCTGCAGGTTCGCTCCCACGCTGTCGGAGGGGCGTCAGGTCTTGTGTCGGAGTTGTCCGACCGTGGCGTGCCGCTTTCACCGCCAGCCACATTTTCATGTGGGTGTAGGACGTGCATCGACAACTTATCGCGCCTTCCACCGATCCATCGCGGCTGCATCTACAGTCAAAGTGCGAAGGTGGTATCGATCAACTTCTGGGAGCAGACATGTCCGACAAGAAAAACGTTCACGGTGAAGGCAATTACGAAGCGTCCCGCCAATACAACGCGGCGACCAAGAAGTTTGTAGCGTCCGGGCGGGTCGAAGCGGCAGCCCGTGCCGCCGCCCCCACGTCACCGCAGGAGGCGACGCAAATGAAACAAGCCGAGCAAGCAGCCCTGTTGCGTCGCAAGGACATTGCGCCACCACCAGGCGATTCCAAGAAGCCCGCATCGGCCTGAGACGCGCAAGCAATCGATCGGAACAATGTTCAACCCAGCTACCTCGCGCTGCGCGTCCTCGCGACCGCGGCGGTAGTGGCATTGGGCGCCGCGTGATTGCCCCAGCTGGTGCGGACGTAATTGGCGATCTGTGCAATTTGCGCGTCGTTGAGTTGCGCCGCAAACGGCGGCATCGGGATGTAACCCCCTTTGGCCGGAATGCCCCCCAGCACAACCTTGAAGATATCGGCAGGATCCGTGGCGGTGACCACGCCGTTGCCCGCCAGCGGCGGGAATACGCCGGGGACGCCGCGCCCCTGCGCTTGATGGCAACCCGCGCAATGCTCGCCATACAGCGTAGCGCCCGCGGCGCGCGTGGGATCCGGACGCACACGCCCGGTGCGCAGCGACGAATCCGGTGGCAATGATTTCATGTAATCGCCGATTGCCAGCAGATCTGCATCGGTAAGGTGGCTCGTGCTGTTGCGCACCACTTCGGCCATCGGTCCCAGCGTTGTCGACTTGTCTTTGAAGGTACCCGTCTTGAGATAGGCGGCAATGTCCTTGGCGGTCCACGCGCCCAGTCCATTGACGAGATCCGAGCGCAGATCGAGCGCAAACCAGCCGTCCACTGCCGCACCGGAAAAGGTCTTGTTGTGCTCAATGCCACCCAGCAGATTGCGCGGCGAGTGGCATGCGCTGCAATGCTCGAGGCCCTCCACCAGATATGCGCCACGATTCCACGACGCGCTCATGCCGGCCACCGGCTTGTACGTGCCTTCGTTGAAATACAGTTCGCGCCACGCCGCCATCGACCAGCGCTGGTCAAATGGAAAATCGAGGTGATTGACCACGACCACATTGCGCACCGGCGGCACCGTGCGCAGGTACGCAAAGATCGCGTCGATGTCTTCGCGCGTCGCCTTCGTATAGAAATCGTAGGGCATCGTCGGATACATGTCCTGCCCGCGCTTGTTGACCCCGTCGTGCAGCGCGCGATAAAAATCATCCGCCGACCAGCGACCGATGCCCGTCTCGGGGTCCGGCGTGATGTTGGGCGCCAGCATGTAGCCAAACGGCGTATTGATTCGGTAGCCTCCTGCGAACGGCTGGCCGCCATTGGCGGTGTGGCATGAAACGCAGTCACCCACGCGCGCCAGATATTCGCCGCGCTGGACGTCCGTCGATGCTGCGGCAGCCAGCGGCAGGCCGGACACGTTGGATGGCGTTTGCGCCTGCGCATTCCACACCACCATCAACGCAGTCGCAGCCGCCGCCGCCAACCTAAAATAAAACGTCGCCTCGCGGATCAGCATGGATGCTTTCGCGTCAGGGTAGATGGCGAGTATCCGAAAATTTGCATGATTTGCATGCTGGCGCAGGCGGGCGAGCGTTGATCACTACGGTGCAGTCGCTCAAGGTGCCTCCATCCCCTTGTCCTTCAACACCTCGCGCGCATTCGAACCCGCCAGTATCGCCAGCAACGCCTGCGCTGCCGCAGCGTCCCGCGACCCGGCACCCACGCCGCCGGCGTACACGGTGTAGTTCTGAATTTCGGCAGGAATCGGCCCCACCAGAACTGCGCCAGGCACCGCCAGGATTTCGCTGATCTGATGCAGCGCGAGGTCTGCCTCGCCATTGACCAGGCGCTCTGCGACGAGTCCGCCGGGCACCAGGACCGCTTTGGGTTTGATCTGCGCCGCGATGCCCATCTTGTCGAAAAGCTGCGTGAGGTAGATGCCACTCGAGCCGCCCGCGACCGGATCGATATAGGCAACGGCGCGCGCGTGAAGCAGCGCCTGCTTGAAGGCGGCGACGGTGCTGATATCGGGCATCGGCGCGCCGCGCTTGACGGCGACGCCGATCGCAACTCGCGCCAGCGTCGAGGTCGATCCCGCAACGACCTTGCCGCCCTTGATCAACTGTTCGAGCCCGCCGGTGGGCAGCACCACGACGTCGAAGGCTTCGCCACCGCCAATGCGTTTGGCTAATCCGCCGGCGGTGTCGTTGTCGACGACCAGCGTGTGCCCGGTCTGTTTTTCAAAAGCCGGCGCCAATGCGCTCACCACGGGCTTGAACGCACCGGCGGTCAATACCTTGACCTCGGACGCAGTGGCCGTCAGTGCGATGGTCGCGCACAACACGATCACGATCGAAATGCCTGGACGTTGCATGGTGAAGCTCCTGACTGTTGTCCGTCTATGTCCTACAGCGGCGTCGACATTTACCGACACGCCAATGCGCGAATGACCGAGTGCCACGCCAAAGCGTAGAACGCACAATGGAACCACAGGTTGATGACCTGCGCACGCCGGCATCGCAAATCCGACATGCAGTCGACGCAATGGATGCAAATCCGATCTCGAAAGGACTTTTCATGAACACATCAGCAGCACTACCCACGACCAACACCCTTGGCACCATCACCGATCGCGCACATCAGGTCGTGGATCGCACCGCCGCGGTGGCAACGCCCGCGCTCGAGCGCGCAGCGACCGGCGCACATCGCACAATCGACAAGGCGGCAGAAGCAGCGACCCCCGCCGCGAATTGGGTCGACGCCAACGGTCGCCAACTTGCCCATCGCACGACCGAGCTCACCGAAGCCTGCAGCGGCTATGTGCGCGAACGTCCGCTGGTGGCAGTGGCAGGTGCACTCGCCGTGGGCTACTTCATTGGCAAGCTGATGCGCTGAGCGGGACGTCGTTTGAATGATGCAACACTCCGGGCGATCGATCGCTACGACGCCCGGAGCCGCAGTGACCTATGGAGCTGAGCTGGTGGTTCGCCGGCGTCGGTTTCCTTTTGATCGCGACTCATCTGGGCAGCGCGGTGATCGCGCGTCTTCCGCTCAGCATGGCCATTGTCTACCTGGCGGCCGGTTGGGCCATAGGGCCCAATGGCTTCGGTTTGCTGACGATCGATCCGGTGCTGCAATCGAGCATGATCGAGACGGTCTGCGAAGTGGTAGTCCTGGTGTCACTCTTCGTAACGGGCTCGAATGTCGGCAGCACGTTGCGACGCAGCGACTGGAGTGCGCCGATTCGTTTGGCTACCGTCGCGATGCTGGCTACGATCGCGTTACTCACCGGTTTTGGATATGGGGTACTGGGGCTATCGCTTGGTGCGTCAGTGTTGCTGGCTGCCGTGCTTGCACCTACCGACCCGGTTCTTGCGGGCGACGTACAAGTCGTGCATCAGGATGACCGCGATCGGCTTCGCTTCAGTTTGACGGGTGAAGGCGGACTCAACGACGGGGCCGCCTTTCCGTTTGTGATGTTGGGACTCGGGCTGCTGGGGCTGCATGACATGGGGCCCGCGGCGTGGCGGTGGTGGGCGGTCGATGTGGTCTGGGCGGTTCTGGGCGGCCTCCTGATTGGCGCGCTGTGCGGTGGTGCGCTCGGGCGCTGGCTCGCGTCACGCAATCGTGAATACGCGGATCTCACGAGTTCCGACGCGTTTCTTGGACTCGGGCTGGTCGCGCTCGCCTACGGAATAGCCGTCGCCGCGCACACCTACGGATTTCTTGCAGTGTTCAGCGCGTCCGTCGCGTTGCAGTGGGTGGTTTCACCGGCACCGCGCGCCAACGTCGCTTCGATGGTTGACCCGACGCCGGCGCGCCCCGCAGCGGCGTTGCAACGATTCAACGAACATCTGGCAAGCCTCTTCGAGTTTGTCGTCGTCATCATGATTGGCGCCATGACCGCGATGGTGAGCATGCCGTTGGCAGCCGTGGCAGTCATCGTGGTGCTGTTCTTCGTCATTCGACCCGCTGCGGTCTGGCTCGCGCTGCGCGGATCATCGCTGAGGCCCGGTCAGGTGATGTTGGCGTCTTGGTTCGGCATTCGCGGCGTGGGGTCGCTGTATTACGCCGCGTATGCCATCAACAAGGGTGTGATGGGCGCCGATGCCGATGCGCTGCTCGGTATCACGGTGGCGGTACTCGTCGCTTCGATCGTGCTGCACGGCATTTCGGTCACACCGC
>JBDTTY010000166.1:0-6267 GCA_040007975.1 Betaproteobacteria bacterium
GGGCGCTCGAAACCTGCAATCATCCGCAACGTGGTGGTCTTGCCGCAACCGGAAGGGCCAAGCAGCGCCACGAACTCACCCGGCGCCACGTCGAGACGCACGTCCCGCGCCGCATACACTTCGCCCTTGACCCGATGCGCAAAGCGTTTCGAGACGCCATCCACGTGCACACCGATGGTGTTGGTGTTGGTCATCGTCATGCACCCATCATGCCGGATAAGCGCGCCGCACCGGGCGCCCGCAACAATCGCAGCACCTGCCCAATCAAGGCGATCACGACAAACACAATGACGACCACCACGACGGAGAACGCCGCCGCCGGCCCGAGCGATAGTTCGGTCATGTTTTCCAGAATTTTCACCGTGACGAGCGACCAGCTGATCGATACGAGAAAAATGGTGGCGCTGATCGCCGTCATCGAGCGGATGAACACTACGCCGAGACCGGCGAAAAAGGCTGGCACGATCAGCGGCAGTGTGACCCGGCGAAAGGTCATGCCGCTGCCCGCGCCCAATCCCTGCGATGCCTCCTCGAGACTCTTGTCGATCTGCTGCAGCAGCGCCACGGTTGCGCGGATGCCGGTGGGTCCATAGCGGAACACATAGCAGGCAATGATGATCAACGCTGTCCCGGTCAACTCGATCGGTGGATCGTTGAACGCGATCAGATAGGCAATGCCGACAATCGTGCCCGGCAGCGCATAGTTGACCATCGAGACCAGTTCCATCGAACGCGCGCCAAGAATTTTCTTGCGCGTGACGAGATAGCCCAGCAATACGCCATAGAGTCCGCCCAGCGGCATCGCGAAGCCAGCGATGATAAGTGTATCGCTGATCACGCGTAGTCCCTCGGTGAAGATTACTTTGTAGTGTTGCAGCGTGAGGGCGTGATTGGCACCAAGCGCCACGACCAGCGACGCATAGAGCAGCAGCGCATAGAAATACAGAATCACGATCGTGACCAGCGCGCACGATGCAAGCAGCGACCTGCGCACGGTTTCGGTCATGCTGTCGAATGGAGTCTGGCCCGCACCTTTGCCCGTCACCGTCACATAGAACCGGCGGCTGACCCAATACCGTTGCAACAAAAACACGATCAACGCCGGCACCAACAGCGCAAACGACAGCACGGCGCCGCCGCGCAGATCGAACAGTCCGGTGATCTGCAGATACGCCTCCGTTGGCAAAACCGGAAACTGGTTGCCGGCGAGGATCAGTGGCGTCGCGAAGTCGGCCAATGACGCGGCGAACAACAGCAGAAATGCGTTGGCCAGTCCCGGTACGCATAGCGGCAGCGTCACGGTGCGAAACACGCGCCAGCGCGATGCGCCCAGACTTTGCGCCATTCCCTCGATGTTGGAGTCGATGCCGGCCAGCAAAGGCCGCAACGTAAGGTACGCAATCGGAAAGTACGTGAGAATTTCCGACGACATCGTGCTGGTCAGGCCGTACACCGTCACGCCCTTCAGCCCCAGCAGGTCATAAGTGATGAGCCCACGCGGTCCGAAGGAAAAAATCATCGCGATCGCGGTGGTAAACGGCGGGGACACCAGCGGCAGCAAGACCGCAACATCGATCACGTTGAGCAGTGCTCGCGGTAGTCGCCCCCGCGCCGCCGTAAACGCAAACAGGAAGCCGATCAGCGTGCCGCCGATCCCGACCAGCAGCGCGAGCAGCAGGCTGTTCCAGAATGCGCGCTGTTGATGCTTGTCCGACAGGACCTTGACGATGCCCGAAACGGTGAACACGCCGTTGTCGAACAGCACGCGTCCCAGCAGCGCGCCGAGTGGATAGAGTACGAACAACGCCAGCAACAGCCACAATACGACGACGGCAGTGGAGACCGCCGGATCGCGACGCAGGCGGCCGATGCTGGTGGCGAACAATCTACGGATTCAGCACTTCCGCCACCCAGCGCTCGACGACGCGCTTGCGGTTGGCTCCTGCATAGTCCGCATCGATCGGAAAGATCTTGGCGCCCTTGATCACGGCCGCCAAGCTCGGCTCCATCGCGACGTCAGGATGCGCGGGCACAAAGTTGATCTTGTATTTGGCGAACTGACTCTGCATCGCCGCCGACGTCGCCCAATCGATCAGCTTCTTGCCCTGCTCCGGATTCTTGGCACCTTTGAGCAACGCGATGCCCTCGGCCGCCGTGCCGATCCCTTCCTTGGGGAAACTGATCGCGACGTCATAGCCCTTGGCTTTCGTATCGAGCGCATCGACGATGAAGAAGATGCCGCCGCCCGCCTGCCCGAGCCCAACCGGCAACGTGCCGCCGCCGCCGCTCTTGGTATAAAGCTGCACATTGGGCCGCAGTTTTTTCATGTAAGCGAAGGCCTTGTTCTCGTCACGACCATTGACCTCGAGAATCGAGAAGATTCGCGTGACCGCGGTGCCCGACGTGCGCGCATCCGCCATTTGCAGCATGTTTTTGTATGGCGCCGCCAGGAGATCGTCCCAGGACGCGGGCGGTTTCAGATTGTTCTCTTTCAGAAATTTTTCGTTGGTCATGAACACCAGCGGATCGTCGGCAATCGCGGTCCACAAGCCATCCGGTTGCTTGAACCGCGCCGGCAGTTTGGCAAACGACGGCGATTTGTAGGGCTCGAACAGACCTTCGTTGATGCCTGCAGCGAACGTCTCGACCGGGCCGCCGAACAGCACGTCGACGCGCGGATTATTTTTCTCCGCACTCACCCGGGCCAGCGCTTCACCGGAGGAGAAGCGTACAAAATTGACCTTGATGCCGGTGGCCTTCTCGAACTCCTCGAACATCGGCCGTGCCCAGTTTTCGGGCCAGATCGAGTAGACATTGAGGGTATCGGCCGCGATCGCGAGGGGCGCGGCAACGGCCAATGCCACGATGGTAAGCGCACGCGCGGCACGTCGAGACAGACGGGTGATGCAATGCATGGAATTCTCCTCGTCGAAGCCGCGCCGCGTTACCGTCGGTTCACGGCACCCGGTCTTCCGGCGTTGGGTGATCGACGGTACCCGACCGGCGGGCGCCTCGTCAAATGGGCGTGCGCCCGCCCGGAGTGACACGCGCCCAGCGCTGGTGGAAACCAGTCGCCCCGCGGCGGCCAGACGACATGCGTTGCCCAATGCGCCGGGACATAAGGGCCCGGTCGGTTCGCGCGGGACGAGCAGGTGCAGGACCTCCCACAGCGGCGTCAATCCTCGCGGAAGTATGCGATCGCAGGATTCGGTCCGGACGCCGATCAGCTCAAGTTACATGGGCCGATCGTTCCCGCCAACGCGCAAGCCGACACGGTCTGAACTGGATTCGCATCCATAGGCGAGGCTTGCGCCTCGCGGGTTGCAGCATGCAAGGCTGAACGCCTCGTCTACCGGTCGTCGGTCACGCGGCAGGCGATATCCAGAAAATGCGTCAATGGCGGCGTCGCCAGGCCGGCCACCTTCGCGTTGTCGTCCCACCGCCGCAGCCGCATCGCGTCGTGCGCATAGGGCTTGGTAAGAAAGGTGTCAGTTTCGGCCTTGCTGTAGATCCCGCCCTGAAGCTTCAGGCTGCGCCGCGAATCTTCGGATAATGCATCGAAATAGTCGCTTTCGAGTGCACATAGTGCGCGCTTCGCATCGACATGCAACCGAATGGGTTCGAGCACATCGTCGCCGAACGTGCCCCGCAGGAACGGGATGGCAAAATACTGGTGCGTGTCGTCTATGCCGCGCACGGTAGGCGTGTCGCCCTGCAGATTGAGCATGTGACCCAGATCGTGCAGAAAGGCCGCGGTGATCAGCGCGTCGCCTGCACCCTCGGCTTCCGCGAGGGCACCTGCCTGCAACGCATGCTGCAGCTGTGTCACGGGTTCGCCGGCGTAGTCCAAGTGACCGTGCTCGTCAAAGATGCATTCGATGTCGAGAATGGTAAGGGCCATCAGCTGTGCTTTCCTGCAAGGTTGGCAGCGGCGGCTGCAGCAGCCTGCGCAGCCGAGGTACCGGCGACTACGCGTTTCTCGTTGCCCTTCAACCGGCTGGAGCGCAACTTGCCGGCCTGCTCGAGAATCGGGTAGGCAATCGAGCACAAATGCGAATTGATGCGCTTCATGTCGCTGATCACATCAAGATGCAACGAACTGGTTTCGATCGACTGCACGGACTGGCCGGAGAGGCGATCGAGATGGGTACTGGCATATGCGCGTTCGAGATCGCGAAAGCGCTCTTTTTCCGCGAGCAGCATCTGCGCACTCTTGACATCACCGTTGATGAAGACATTGAGGCCGAGCTTGAGATTGCCGACAAGTCGCGCATGCAGATCGCACAGTTCGGTAGTGCCGGCCTCGGAAAACGAGCGATTGAGTGCAATCTTCTTTTCCTGCAGGTCCTCGACAATGCGCTCGATGATGTCACCGACCTGCTCGAGGTTGATCGTGAGGGAAATGATTTCGGTCCAGCGCCGGCCATCCTTGTCGTCAAGCGCTTCGCGGCTGATCTGCGTCAGATAGAACTTGACCGCGCTGTACAGCTTGTCGACGTCATCGTCGAGACGGCGCACTTCCTCGACCACTGCCTCATTGTTGGTCTTCAGCACGTTGAGCATGCCGTTCAGCATCTGCTCGATCAGATCGCCGATGCGCAGCGCCTCGCGTGCCGCATTGGCGATGGCCAGCGCGGGCGTGGGGAGTGCGGCCTCATCGAGATGCCGTGGCGCGGCCTGCACATCCGCCACCGAATTGTCGGGAAACAACTTGACGCACCAGCGGGCAATGATTTCGGTGAAGAATATGAAGATCACCGCCAACGACACGTTAAACAGCACATGGAAGTTGACGACCTGCCGCTGCGCTTCGGGCTGGAAAGAGGCAAGGAGCGGCAGCAACCACGGCAACGCCGTGGCAAAGATCACGCAGCCGATGATCTTGAACATCAGATTGCCCAGTGCCACGCGACGCCCCACCGGATTGGTGGCGCTGGTGGCAAGCAACACCAGCAGGCCGCTGCCAAGATTGGCGCCAAGGACAAAGCACAATGCCACCGGCACGGCGATTACACCGGCGGCCGCAAGTGCCGCCGTCAGCAGCACGATCGCAAGACTGGACCACGACAGCACGACGAACAGCGCGCCGAGAAGCATATCGAGCAGGATATCGCCCGAAACCGATGCAAACAAAACCTTGACGCCCTGTGCCTGCACGATCGGCTGCGTGGCCGCCATGATCAGTTGCAATGCCAGGATGATGAGACCCAGTCCAATCGCCACGCGGCCGATTTGCCCGGCGCGAGTCGTCTTGCGCGACAGAAAAAACACCACGCCGAAGAAAATCAGCAGCGGCGACAGCCACGACAGATCGAGCGAAAACACCTGAGCCATGATGCTGGTGCCGACGTCGGCGCCGAGCATGATGGCGAGTGCGGGCGCCAATGGAATGAGATTGCGGGCAACAAACGAACTCGTGATCAGTGCCGTGGCGCTCGACGACTGCACGAGTCCGGTGACGCCGAGACCGGCGGCAAAGGCAGAAAATCGATTGGCGACGCTGCCCGACAGTACCCGGCGCAGATCCGCCCCCAGCACGCGCAACATGCCAGTGCGCACAATGTGCGTGCCCCAGATGAGCAGGGCGACGCTGGCCAGCAAATTCAGAAGCGTCTGCATTGTGTTTGCTTCACCCCCATGGCAACGAGAACGTCTTGAGGTTGGTAAAGGATTTGATTGCCTCCTGCACGCCTTCCTTGTAGCCCAACCCCGAATCCTTGATGCCGCCGAACGGGGTCAGTTCCAGCCGATATCCCGGCACCTCACGTACATTGACCGTGCCGACATTGAGTTCGTTCACGAATCGGGTGATGTAGTCGAGCCGCTGCGTACATACGGCAGAGGATAAGCCGTATGCCGTGCCATTGGAAACAGCGATGGCTTCCTCAATGGTGCGAAAGCGGATCACCGGCGACACCGGGCCAAATGTTTCCTGCATGACGACCGTCATGGCGGGGTCCACCCGATCGATCACCGTCGGCGAATACGACGCACCGCGGCGCACGTTGCCCACCAGCAGTCGCGCACCCTGCGCCACAGCTTCGTTGACGCGGGCCTCGAATTGCATGGCAGCCGGTTCGTCGATCACCGTGCCCATATCCACTTTGCGGTCGGACGGATCACCATACGTCCATGCTTTCGTCTTGGCTACCAGCAACTCGACAAAGCGATCGGCCACCGCTTCATGCACCAGGATGCGTTTGACCGCCGTGCAGCGCTGCCCACTGTTTTTGTACGACCCTTGCGCTGCAAGCGTGGCTGCCTCTT
>JBDTTY010000167.1:0-6225 GCA_040007975.1 Betaproteobacteria bacterium
TGGCGAGCGGTCGGCCAGCAGCGCGCGCGCCTGATCGCTGTGGCAGGCAAGCACTACATGATCGAAACGCTCGCGCGCCGTTGTCGAGGAGTCGATCTCCACGCCACCGACGTGACGCACGATACGACGTACCGGTGTTCCCACGCGCACATCGGATAGTTGCGCCGCGATCTTTTCCACGTAGGTGCGTGCGCCTCCGGCCACCGTCTTCCACTGCGGCCGGTCGACTATCTGCAAAAGCCCGTGGTTGTGGCAAAAGCGGATGAACGTGGGCAGCGGAAAGTCGAGAATGTCCCGCCGGGGTGACGACCAGATGGCTGCGGCCATCGGTAACAGATACCAATCGCGAAATGACGTGCTGTAGCGTTCTGCCTCGAGGTAGTGGCCGAGGGGCACGGTCGGTACCGAGCCTTGCGCATGCATTGCGGTGGTCGTTCGGTTGAACCGCATCAGATCGCGCAACATCCGCCAGAAGGCGGGGCGCAATGCGTTGCGCGGCTGCGCGAATACGGCACGCAGATCGGTGCCCGACCATTCGATTCCGGCGCGATCCACGCGACAGGAAAACGACATTTCGCTGTCGACGCTGTCCACGCCCAGTTCGGCAAACAACGCGTTCAGTCGTGGATACGTGCGGTCGTTGAACACGAGAAAGCCGGTGTCGACCGGAAAGGTCATGCCGTCGATGGTGACGTCTACGGTTGCCGTGTGGCCGCCGAGCCTCGTCGCAGCCTCGAACACGGTCACGGCATGGCCTTGTTGTTGCAGGCGCCATGCCGCACCGAGACCTGAAATACCTGAGCCGACAATCGCTATGTGCACGCGAGACATCTTTCAAAATTGAGTTGAGGCGACGTGTATCCACTGTCGGAACAGTGGTCAGTCGATCAATGCGGCGCCACGCCCTGCTATCTCTGCATACGCAGAATGGTTGTGGATGGATTCAAAATTTTCACTGGCCACCGTGAACCGGCCGATCCGTGGATCGCGCTGCAGACGCATTGCGATGTCACGCACCAGATCCTCGACGAACTTGGGGTTGTCGTACGCGCGTTCGGTCCCCCACTTTTCGTCCGGCCGCTTCAGGAGGCCGTAGGCAGCACACGACGCTTCGTCGTCGGCACTTCGGGCGAGCTCTTCGAGCGTCTCGACGAAACGCGACATGTGCGTGCCCTTCACATCGTGCGGCAACCCGACATACATCGCGAAATCGGCGACCGTATGCTGCGCGTCGCCACTGGCGATGCGCAGCGTGAGTGGATAGCGCAGTCCCTTTACCCCCACTTTCTGGATCGGCAATTGGCGCGTATCGGGCAGCGCCTGAGTATCGGGGAGGACAAATTTTTCCGGAGCGTTCATCAGAAGCCCTTCGCGGACGAGCCATCCGCAATGTCGGCGGACGGTGATACTTGGAGGAGGTGCAGGCGCGTGCCCGCAATGGCCGGACCGGGTCGGGAGGCTCCGGGCGCGTGCTCCGACCGGTGACCCAGGGTGCTGCGCGGTGCGGGTCAGTGCGGAATCAACCCTTTGCCGACACGGGTTTTAGTGCCAGCAACTTTTCGATCAACAACGTGACCTCGCGCGAATCCGGCGCCGTTGCACTCGCAAAGCTGGCAACTGGTTTGCCGTCGCGGTCGATCACGTACTTGTGGAAGTTCCATTTGGGCGCCTGCCCAGTGGCTTTGGCCAACTCGACGTAGAGCGGGTTGCCGGCCAGTTTCGACACCGAAGACTTTTCGTAGAGCGGAAATTCGATCCCGAACGTGGTTCGACAAAATTCAGCGATTTCCTTGTTGGTGCCGGGCTCCTGTCCGCCGAAATCATTGGACGGAAAGCCGACGATCACCAGGCCGCGGCTGCGGTACTTGCGATACAGCGCTTCAAGTCCTTCGTACTGATAGGTGTAGCCGCACTGGCTCGCCGTGTTGACTACCAGTACGACATTGCCGTGATAGCGGCATAGCGACTGCGGATCACCAGTCTGCAGCAGCTTGAATGAATGCTGCAGCAGCGCCGGACACGCTGTGCCCGATGTCGCGGGACCGCCCGCTGCCCGCATCCATAGCGCGGGAAATGGTGGCGCCATCGCGTGGGACACCGAAGTTTCGTCAAGGTAGACAAGACCGTTGCGCAGTGCTGTTCCGGTGGAGCGCGTCCAGCTGGCCGGGAAGGTGGACGAGACAGAAGCCGTGACAGATTTTTCGTCAAAGAACGGCGAGGCGCTGACCGTGGCGCCATAGCCAATCTGGATGGCGGCCGCAATGATGCCAAGCAGCGAGCCCAGCCGATGATGTGCGCTGCTCCGGCTGGAGCGGGCGCCAGCGGTCGCCGGAATGCGTTGGACAGAGTATATTATTTTCATGGACATTGCCTCGTCAAGGCTTTACAATACTGGCTAACCTCATCGATGTCAATACATTGTCTTGGACAAAATGAACGATACCTCCGAAATGCAGGCCATCCTGCTCAACATCACCGCCGTCGAACGTGAAACGGGCCTGTCGAAGGACGTCCTGAGGATGTGGGAGCGGCGGTACGGCTATCCCAAGCCAGACCGCGACGGCAACGGCGAACGGCAATACACGCCCGCCGACATCGGCAAGCTGCGCACCATGAAGCGACTGATGGACGTCGGCATGCGTCCGGGAAAGATCATCGCGCTTTCGCACGACGAACTCAATGCGATGGCGGACGCGCGTACGCCATCGCGGCAGGACCAATTGGCTCCGGCCATCGAAAACGACGTGCTGACGATGTTGAAAGCCCACGATTGCACCGCCCTCCAACATACGCTGGCCAACTTGGTCATGCGACAAGGACTTCAGCGTTTCGTTCTTGACACGATCACGCCGCTCAATCGGGCGGTGGGCGATGCGTGGATGCGCGGCGAATTGCAGGTATTTGAAGAGCATTTGTACACCGAGCAACTTCAGGCGGCGATGCGCACCGCCATCAACGCGTTCCCGCGACAAGTTGGTTCACCAAGGGTGCTGCTCACCACCTTTCCGTCAGAACAACATGGTCTGGGATTACTGATGGTCGAGGCGATGATGGTACCCGAGGCCGCACAATGCATCTCGCTGGGGCCGCAGACGCCGCTCGAGGACATTCGGCGCGCCGCCCTCGCGCACAAGGTCAATATCGTCGCGCTGTCCTTTTCTGCTGCATTCCAGGTGCGACAGGCCATCGATGGTCTCGTGACATTGCGTCGCCAATTGCCTGCGCCGGTCACGCTGTGGGCGGGGGGTGAGATGACGCGACGCATCCGCAAGACGATCCCCGGCATCGTGCTGATCCCGGATCTGGCATCGATCATCAACGCCTTGCGGAGCTGGCGCTCGCACTACGTACCGCAGATGTAGGCGAGTCCGCAGGCGAGGCTGTAGGTGAGGCTTCAGCCTCGCATCACGCATCACGGATTCCGCGAGGCTGAAGCCTCGCCTACATGGACGATGGATCCCCGTTCCGCACGGCGACTGCCCCGCCCGCGGAGCCCGCCGGACAGGGCGGAAGCAGGACGGGCGGCGCGGCGGCAGGTAATATGCTGTTTTGCCGACTCAAACTGACGCCCAATGCTCTACCCCGAACTATTCAAGGCCTTCGAAGCCGTGCGCTGGAGCCTCGACACTGATGTGCCGTGGGGCGATTTCGACGCGACCCTCCTTACCGACGAGCAGGCGCGCACGATCAAGATGAACGCGATCACCGAGTGGGCGGCACTGCCGGCCACGGAAATGTTCCTCCGCGACAATCAGCATGACAGCGACTTCTCGGCCTTCATGTCGATCTGGTTCTACGAAGAGCAGAAGCATGCGCTGGTGTTGATGGAATACCTGCAGCGCTTTCGCCCGGACCTGGTTCCGACCGAAGAGGAGCTGCATGCGGTGCGCTTCGAGTTTGACCCGGCTCCGGCCTTCGAGACCCTGATGCTGCATTTTTGCGGCGAAATCCGCCTCAATCACTGGTATCGCTGTGCGGCTGAATGGCACACCGAACCGGTGATCAAGAAGATCTACGGCCTCATCTCCCGCGACGAAGCGCGTCACGGGGGCGCGTATCTGCGCTTCATGAAGCGCGCGTTGGAGAGCGGTGGCGCCGGCGCCAAGCAGGCTTTCGCCAAAATCGGCGTGCTGATGGCCAGTGCCGCGCGCGCCAGCAAACCATTGCATCCGACCAATCTGCACGTCAACAAGGCCATGTTTCCCGAGGACACGGTGCAGAGCAAGTTGCCGGACCCGTCGTGGCTCGAACGATGGCTGGACGAGCAGATCCGGTTCGACGCCAAATGGGAACAGCGCGTGATCAAGATGATTCTCAAAAACCTGTCATCGTTGTTCGGCGAAACGTTCGAATCAGTGCAGCAACTGAATCGCTTTCGCAAATCGCTCGCCCCGGTGCCCATTTGACGACGGCCTCATTGCTGTCCTGCTGATCATTTGCGGCCATGTGGACCGCGATCTTCCTCGCCACCCTGATTGCCGCCGGAGTCGGCGCGTATGGCGCCTGGGCGGCGCATGCGGTCGCGCAGGGCGCGGCGATCTGGCCGTTTGTGCTGGGACTGCCGCTGGCGTATCTCGCCGTTCCGTTCCTGATCACCGGCCTGTGGGTGACGATGGGCTGGCGAATGCGCGCGCCGCGCCCCACCGATAAAGTGCTGGGATGGCGCGCCCGCGTCCGTCTCTTCGTCAACGAATTTTTGGCACTCGCACAATCGGCGCCGAAAATGATTTTATATCGGTGGCTGGTGCGCGATCCCGCACCCGCTCCCGCGTCTTTGCCAGTACTGCTGGTGCACGGCGTGGGCTGCAATGCCGGCGTCTGGTACGGCTTGAAGGGCTATCTCGAGGCGCAGCGTCTTGGCCCGGTATACGCAATTTCCTATGGTCCGCCGCTGGCGCCCATCGAGCACTTTGCCGACCAGATGGCGCAAAAAATTGCGACGATGCGCGACGCTACCGGGGCCACGCAAGTCGTGCTGGTCGGGCACAGCATGGGCGGATTGGTCAACCTGGCCTATCTGCGCCGCTACGGCGGTGCCGCCGTTCGCGAGATGATCGCGATCGGCACCCCGTTTCACGGCAGTCGCCATGCGTACATGATGTTTGGCGCCGCGATGCAGGATCTGCGTCCCGGCAGCCGGTTCCTGGCGCCGATCGACGATCCCGGTGCATTCGCATCGGGCGTGCCCGTCGTGTCGATATGGTCGTGGCACGACTCGATGGTCACACCGCAAACGTCGTCACGTCTTGACTGGGCCGAAAACATCGCGATTGCGGGCGTTGCACACAACGCGTTGCTGGGCGATCGCGACGTATGGGCCCGCGTGGCCGCCGAAATCCGCAAGGCGCGTGACCGCGTACCCGCGCCGCAACCCGTAGCCGAGGCTTCAGCATCGCTCGGCAGTTCGCGATGCTGAAGCCTCGGCTACGGGTTGCGGCAATGTCTTGCGAGGCTGCAAGTCTCGCCTACCCTTCGCATGGAGGCGTTGGTGGCGATTGCCTACCAGTGAATGCCCTGTGTCAATTGCGCAAACGCCATCTGTTCCGGACTCAACGCCTGCGGCGCGGCGGGCTCGCCTTTTTTGCCTTGCGCGGCCGCCGAGTCCGGGAACATGTTGAACGCGGTGTTGAGCATGATCTGCGTCAGACGCGGTGCGGCGGCATGGCTGATCGCCCCGAAGATGCCAAGCCGCGTGGCGATGCGAACTGACTTGTAGACGATCGCCTCGACCACGAGATCGGCCGCCTGTTCGGGCGACAGCGTGGGCACGTTTTCGTACATCTTGGTGGGCGCAATCATCGGAGTGCGCACCAACGGCATGTTGATCGTCGTGAAGTTGATGCCCTTGTCGAGAAACTCCGACGACGCGCACGCTGAAAACGAATCGAGCGCGGCCTTGGACGCGACGTAGGCGGAGAATCGCGGTGCGTTCGACAGCACACCAATCGACGAGATGTTGATGATGTGGCCGTGCCGCTGTTCGATCATCTTGGGCAAAAAGCCCATGATCAGCCGCAACGCACCGAAGTAATTCAACTGCATCGTGCGTTCGTAGTCGTGGAAGCGATCGAAGGAATTAATCACGCCACGGCGAATCGAGCGGCCGGCATTGTTGACGAGGTAGTGACACGTGCCGTGGTCCTTCAGCACACGCGCCACCAGCGCGTCGCAGGAGGCGAGGTCCGACACGTCGGCCGTAACCATCCAGCAGCGACCGCCCGCAGC
>JBDTTY010000168.1:0-6209 GCA_040007975.1 Betaproteobacteria bacterium
GGTCAATTCTCCGTCATGGGTACATCAAGGACAGGCCCTAGATCAGCCCCAGCACGTCACGCATGTCGAACACGCCAACTGCGCCCTGCATCCGCTTTGCCGCGATGAAATGCACAGCCCGCAACGCGCCCGCTGCAAAATTCTGACGCGACGTCGCGCGATGACTGATCTCGATGCGCTCCCCGGTGCCGGCAAACAGTACCGTGTGTTCACCCACGACGTCGCCGCCACGCAGCGTCGCAAAGCCGATGGTGCCGGCCTTGCGTTCACCAGTGACGCCTTGGCGCGCATAGACGCCGATATCGCGCAGCGCCGAGCCCAACCCGGCGGCAGCAGCCTCGCCGAGGCGTAACGCGGTGCCGGACGGTGCATCGACCTTGTACTTGTGGTGCATTTCGAGAATTTCGACATCGAAGTCGGGACCGAGCGACCGTGCGGCCGTTTCGACAAGCGACAGCAATACGTTGAGGCCCACGCTCATGTTGGCCGCGAACATGATCGGCACGCCGGCCGCGAGTCGCGCCAATGATGCGGTCTCGGCCTCGCTCAATCCCGTAGTCCCGACCACAGCGGCCACATGGAACTGCGCACACGCGGCCAGATGCGCCATGGTGCCGGCAGGTCGCGTGAAATCGATCAACACGTCGGCATTGGCAAGTGCCGCCACGATGTCCGTGGTGACGCGCACGCCGGTGGTCTGGCCAAAGCGCTCGCCAGGATCGCGTCCAACTTCAGGACTGCTCGCGAGGTCGAGCGCGGCGGCGAGGCTTAATCGTGGATCACCCAGCACCGCCTCGACCAGCGCCTGTCCCATACGGCCACCGGCACCGGCAACGACGACCCGAACCGTCGGGGTCATCAAGGTGTGGGCGACGCGCTGGGGTCGCCGATCTTCTTGAAGAAATCGATGATTTTACCCATGATGCCGGCGTCCTGACCGTAGGGATCTTCGGGCAGCGAACGCTCGGCCGACAGCCGATTGAGGTCCTGCGCCGACTGGGGCATCTCGTCGCCTTCCCAGCGCGCCAGCAGGTCGTCCTGGAAGTAGACGGTGAACATCCGATGATCTTTCACGCGACCGCGCTGGGAGAACTGATAGACATAGTCCCAACGATTTTCGCGGAATACGGTCATGACCAGCGGCGTGCCGAGTGCGAGGCGTACTTGCTGCCGCGTCTGGCCAACCTTGAGTCGCGCCACCATGTCCTGCGACAGGAAATTGCCCTGATTGATGTCGAGCTTGTAGACGCCCAACTGGCTGATCATCGGCAACACCGATTCAAGGGTCGATGGAGTCGAACTCGACGTCGACGCGCAGCCGGTCAGCGCGAGCAATGCCAACGCGGCGCCGAAGCGGCGCGACGTCTGCAACGAGTGATGAATGGAAGGCGACAAGGTTCGAATTCGGTAGCGTTCAAATGGGACGGCAAAGCGGCCTGGCGCGGGTGTGAATGGCATGTCCGGAGGTCAACCGCGCTATTATAGCTTTTCGAATCACTCGCCCCGTGCCCATGAGCTCACCGCAGGATCTAAAAAGCGCCGGCCTGAAGGCGACGTTGCCGCGCCTCAAGATCATCAACCTGTTCGAGGCGTCGAAAGTTCGACATCTGACCGCCGAAGATGTCTACAAGTTGCTTCTTGGCGACGGTATGGATATCGGATTGGCGACGGTCTACCGGGTGCTGACGCAGTTTGAACAGGCCGGCCTCCTCGTGCGCCATCATTTCGAGTCGGGCAAGGCGGTCTTCGAGCTCAACATGGGCTCCCATCACGACCATCTGGTGTGCCTGCAGTGTGGCCGCGTGGAAGAGTTCTACGACGCGGACATCGAAAAACGCCAGATCAAGATTGCCCACGAGCGGGGCTTCGAGATCAGCGAACACGCGCTCTACCTCTACGCCGACTGCACAAAGCCGCGCTGCCCGCACAGGAAGTAACGCGAAGCACTGCGCACGTTGCGCCTGGTAGGCGAGGCTTCAGCCTTGTGCACCGACTGCGAGGCTGAAGCCTCGCCTACGAGAGTACTTGGCGTCATTCATCCACATCGCGTCGGTTGAAATCCTCCAGCCGAAATCCGAGTAAAAACAGTGCGCCGAAGTAGACGACGAACGCGGCGGCGATGATGCCGGCCAATCGACCGACCTTGGACCACAAGCCGGCCTCGAGCCAAAACGACGCCGGGCCGGCCAGCCAGAACAACAGCGCGGCGAGCACGCCCAGCGCGACCATTACCTTGCACACGAACATGAACCATCCGGGACGCGGCACAAAACTGCCGGAGCGCCGCAGGAACCAGAACAGCAGTGTGGCGTTGACGCATGCCCCGATACTGGTGGCGAGCGTAAGCCCGGCATGCCCAAGCGGCCACATCAGTATCAGCGCCATCGCTTGCGTGACAAACACCGTGAAGAACGCGATCTTGACGGGCGTCTTCAGGTTTTGTCGCGCATAGAAGCCCGGGGCGAGAATCTTGACCAGAACGAGTCCCAGCAAGCCGACGCTGTAGCCCAGCAACGCCGATCGCGTCTGCCAAACGTCGTTGACGCCGAACTTGCCGTATTGGTAGAGCGTAGACACCATCGGCAGCGCCAGCAACCACAACGCGATCGCTGCAGGCAGCGCCAGCATAAAAGCGAGGCGCAACCCCCAGTCGAGCAATGACGAATACTCGACGGAATTGTCGTCACTGTGATGCTTGGCAAGCGAAGGCAGCAGCACCGTTCCCAACGCCACGCCAAGTAACGCGCTGGGAAATTCCATCAGTCGATCCGCATAGGTGATCCACGAAATGCGCCCATCCCCAAGCCATGCGGCCAGCTGCGTGTTGAACAACGCGGAAATCTGTGCGGCGGAAACTCCGATCAACGCCGGCACCATCGCTTTCAACACCCGCCGCACGCCATCGTCGCGCCAGTGAAAGTCGGGCCGCGGCAACATGCCTATGCGTGCGAGTGGAGCGAGCTGCATTCCCAACTGCGCGACACCACCGATCAGCACACCCCAGGCAAGCGCCACGATCGGCGGGTCGAAATACCGGGTCAGGAAGATGGCCGAGCCGATGATCGATACGTTGAGCAATACCGGCGTGAATGCGGGAATTGCAAAACGCCGATAGACATTGAGCACCCCGCCGGCCAACGATACCAACGACACAAACAGGATGTACGGGAACACGATTCGGATCATGTCGGCGGTCAATTCCACCTTGCCGGGGGTGCGGGCAAAGCCGCCGGCCAGCAGGTAGACGAGCCATGGCGCCGCGAGTACGCCAATGATGGTGATGCCAAGCAAGACGACGGCAAGCAGCGTACCTACACGCCCTACCAACTCCCGCGTTGCGTCGGCGCCGCGCTGGCGGTGATATTCGGCCAGAATCGGGACGAAAGCCTGCGAAAATGCACCCTCAGCAAACATCCGGCGCAGTATGTTGGGCAACCTGAAGGCGGCCTCGAACGCGTCCATTTGCATCCCGGCGCCGAATATTGCCGCTTTTAGGCTTTCCCGGACGAGGCCCGTGACACGGGAAACAAGGGTCATCCCGCTGACGGTGGACAAGGCGCGTAGGAGGTTCATGGGGAGGGGGAGCAGGGGTTGCGGCGCGACCCAACCTCGGGCGTGCCAAGGCCTTGTCGAATCAGCGAAAACAGGCTATTATCCTTGGCTTCGTTCGAACTTTCCAACTGAATCCATCCCGCGGTCGCCGAAGTACGATGACAAGCGGAGGCCAAAGTTCTCGAACACCACCAATTTTTAATCCAGGGACATTCATTCCATGGCCAATTCGGCGCAAGCAAAAAAGCGCGCCCGGCAGGCAGAAGCGACGCGCCAGCGCAACGCTAGCCTCAAGTCGGAACTGCGCACCGCGGTCAAGAAGGTAAAAAAGGCGATCGTTGTCGGCGACAAAGCCGCGGCAACCAAAGTCATGCTCGAATCGCAAGCGGTGATGGACAAGATTGCCGACAAAAAGATCGTGCACAAGAATCTCGTATCACGCACCAAGTCGCGTCTGTCCGGAGCCATCAAGGCGCTCGCCTGATCGCAGCCGCATTCGGGACACAGCAAACAAGGCGCCCGCTAAGGCGCCTTTTTTGTTGGGAGCCGCGTGGGCACATCGACAACGCGTCATGCCGATGGAGCGACGACACCCCATGATAAGATCCTGTTTTGAATGACATAGATGCCGGCGCCGCCGATATGAAGCACGCCGCGAACCCTTCACCGCTCATGGCTGCCGCACCTCCGTCCCATTTCCTGCAATGCAAGGACTTTACGCGGGACGAGTACGCCTATCTGTTCGAACGCACGCGCTGGATCAAGGATCGCTTCAAGCGTTACGAACTCTACCAGCCGCTGCGTGATCGCACGCTCGCCATGGTGTTCGAGAAGGCGTCCACACGCACCCGCGTGTCGTTCGAGGCCGGCATGAATCAGCTGGGCGGGATCGCCATCAATTTGAACCGCGGCGACACGCAACTGTCGCGCGGCGAACCCATCGAGGACGTCGCGCGCGTGATTTCGCGGATGGTCGACGTCGTGATGATTCGCACGTTCGAACAGACGATCATCGATCGCTTTGCCGCGCATTCGCGTGTGCCGGTGATCAACGGACTCACCAACGAATATCACCCGTGCCAGATCCTGGCCGACATCTACACCTACGTCGAACATCGCGGCTCGATTACCGGCAAGACGGTGGCGTGGATCGGCGACTCCAACAACGTCTGCAACACGTGGCTGCAGATGGCCGCGATTCTCGACTTCAATGTGCATGTGTCGACACCGCCCGGCTACGAAGTGGAGCAGGAGCGTGCAGGCATCTACAACAGCGATCACTTCGAATCGTTTGCCGATCCGATGGACGCATGTCGCGGTGCCGATCTCGTCACCACCGATGTCTGGACCAGCATGGGCTTCGAAGCGGAAAACGATGTCCGGATGCGGGCATTTGCCGACTGGATGGTGGATGCCGAGATGATGCAGCAGGCGAAGTCCGATGCGTTGTTCATGCATTGCCTGCCTGCGCATCGCGGCGAAGAAGTGTCGGCCGAAGTGATCGACGGCCCGCAAAGTGTCGTATGGGACGAAGCGGAAAATCGGCTGCACGCACAAAAGGCACTGCTCGAATATCTGGTTTGCGGTCGCGTCGACCCTTGAGCAGCGGCGCCCTCAATATGTCGAATTGGAGTCATTGCATGCAACGTCGATTGTTTTGCGGGATCGTTTTTCTCTCCACAGCGCTCGCCTCCACCGTCGCGTGCGCGCAAACGTGGCCCGACAAGCCGCTGCGCTTCGTAATGTCCGCACCCGCCGGCAGTTCGATCGATGTGCTGGGTCGCACGATCGCGGACAAGTTGAAGGATCGCTTGGGGCAACCGATTGTCGTCGAAAACAAGCCGGCAGCTGGCGGCACGGTGGCCACGGACGAAGTCGCCAAGTCGGCACCGGATGGCTACACGATGGTGCTCGCATTCAACGGCCCGCTGGCGATCACGCCGCTGCTGCGCAAGGTTCCCTACGACGTCGCGAAGGATCTCGCGCCGGTCATCATCACGTCCAGCCAACCCAACGTTTTGGCCGTCAATGCGCAGGTGCCCGCCAAGGATCTGAAGGAACTCGTTGCCTACGCCAAGGCCAATCCCGGCAAACTCAACTACGCATCGGTCGGCCCCGGCAGTTCATCGCATCTCAATGCCGAATTACTGAAATCGCTGGCAGGTATTGATATCGTCCACGTACCGTTCAATGGGTCGCCACCCGCGGTCACCTCTACCGTGCAAGGCGAAACGCAAATTCTGTTTGCGGTCATGCAGCCGCTGCAGCCCCAGATTCAGGCAGGCAAACTGCGGGCGTTGGCCGTCACGTCCGCCAAACGCTTTCCGCTGCTGCCAGATTTGCCAACAATCGCCGAGTCGGGATACCCGACGTTTGAAGCACTCGCATGGAATGGCGTGCTGGTTTCGGCGGGCACCCCCAAGCCGGTGATCGCGCGACTCAATGCGGAGATCAACGCGATTTTGAAACTGCCCGATGTCGTGCAGAAAATGCATGCCGTGGGCTTCGACCTCATCGGCGGCACGCCGGAGGACTTCGGCGGGCTGATCAAAGCCGAAGCCGCGCAATGGGCGCCGGTGATCAAGAGCGCCAACATCAAGATCGAGTAGATAGGCTCCCCCGACAGCGCCTGCGGCGCTCTCCCCCTGAGGGGGCAA
>JBDTTY010000169.1:0-6199 GCA_040007975.1 Betaproteobacteria bacterium
CTCGTCAACGTGAAGGCGCCGCGGCCGGTGATGAAGGAAGCCATCGAGGAAGTGGGGCAGGTCGTCACGCATGATCTCGAGCGCTTCCTCACCACGCTCGGCACCATCGCCGCCATGTCGCCGTTGCTGGGATTGTTCGGCACGGTGGTCGGCATGATCGAGATCTTCGGCTCGCAAAGTTCCAGTGCGTCCAATCCGATTCAGCTGGCGCAAGGCATTTCGATCGCGCTTTACAACACGGCAATGGGCCTGATCGTGGCCATTCCGGCGATGATCTTCTACCGCTATTTCCGTTCCAAGGTGGATGGCCTGATCGTGGAAATGCAGCAACAGGCGATCAAGCTTGTCGATTACGCGCACGGGGAACGCAAGTGACGGAGTCTCGCACGTGAACCTGCGCGGCAATCGCCTGCGCGAGGATCCGGAGATCAACTTCATTCCGTTGATCGACGTTTTGCTCGTCATCCTGATTTTCCTGATGGTTACCACGACGTATCAGCGAGTGGCTGAGTTGCAAATTACATTGCCGGAAGCGGAGGCGGATGCCGCCAAGCAGCGGCCGAAGGAAATCAACGTCGGTATCGATGCGCAGGGCCGTTACGTGATCGACAAGTCGGTGTTCACATTCACGACGATCACCGCGCTGGCGGACATGCTGAAACGCACGGCGGCCGATGCAAAGGAACCGGTAGTCGTGATCAACGCCGATGCCAACGCGACGCACCAATCGGTGATTCACGTGATGGAGGCCGCGCGTCAGGCCGGGCTCGTGCACATCACGTTTGCGACGCAAGCGCCGGCCAAGTGATGGCGTGACGATTGCCGACAGGCTCGTTCGCAGCTGGTATTCGCCACGGTTGACGCTGCTTGCCGCGTTGCTGTGGCCGCTTTCAATCCTTTATCGTGCGGTCGTGGGCGGCCGGCGGATGCTGTATCGCGCCGGATGGTTGCGCGCGATTCGCTTGCCGGTGCCGGTCGTGATCGTCGGCAACATTACGGTGGGTGGTGCGGGCAAGACGCCACTGACGTGCGCAATTGCGGCGGCGCTGCGGGAGCGCGGATGGCATCCGGGCATCGTCAGCCGAGGCTATGGTGGTTCTGCCGACAGTGCGCGTGCGGTCGCGTTAGCTGATGATCCCCGCGTGGTCGGCGACGAGCCGCTGATCTTTGCCGCGATGGGTTTGCCAGTGTGGATCGGCCGCGATCGCGTGGCGGCGGGTGCCGGTCTCCTCGCCACGCATGCCGAATGCAATGTCATTCTTGCCGATGACGGTCTGCAGCACTATCGGTTGGCGCGCACGATGGAGATCGTGGCGATCGACGATGCGCGCGGCTTGGGCAATGGTTGCCTGCTGCCGGCAGGGCCGTTGCGCGAGCCGGCATGTCGCCTGCAGCAGGTAGACGCGGTGGTGCGGCTGATGGCGCCGGACGTGCGCTATCCAGCAGCCGCCAGTGGTCGCATGACGCGGACGCATCATCGGGCCTTGCCGTGGCGCAATCTGGTGGAGCCTCATCGCGTCGCCGATCCGTCGACCTGGCGCAGCGGTGACGTGCATGCGGTGTGCGGCACCGCCAATCCTGCACGATTTTTCGCCATGCTGCGTACACTGGGGATCGCAGCGCATGAGCACGCGTTTGCCGACCATCACTTTTTTGTGGCCGCGGATCTCGCGTGGCCCAACGCTGCGGCCATCCTGATGACGGAAAAGGACGCGGTAAAATGCCGAGGCATCGCCGACGCGCGCTGCTGGTATTTGCCCGTGCAGGCGCAGGTGGACCCTGCGTTGATCGCGCTTGTGGAGGAAACGATTCGTGGATTCAAAGCTGCTTGAAATGCTCGTGTGCCCGGTCACCAAGGGGCCGCTGCACTACGACCGGGAGCGGCAGGAGCTGATATCGAAGACGGCCCGACTTGCCTACCCGATCCGCGACGGCATCCCGGTGATGCTCGAAGAAGAGGCGCGCAAACTCACGCCCGCCGAGTACGAGTAAGCAACGCCCGTCCGCGCCAGCCGCCGTGTCGTTCACGATCCTGATTCCGGCGCGCTATGCGTCGACCCGCCTGCCCGGCAAGCCGCTGGCCGACATCGCCGGCAAGCCGATGGTGGTGCGTGTGGCCGAACGTGCGATGCAGAGCGGCGCAGCACGCGTCGTCGTGGCTACCGATGACGAGCGCGTGCAGACTGCGGTGGCCGCGCATGGGATCGACGTGTGCATGACGCGGACCGACCATCTCACCGGGACGGATCGACTGGCCGAGGCCGCGCACCAGCTCGGCTTGCGCGACGACGACATCGTGGTCAACGTACAGGGCGACGAGCCGCTGCTTGATCCAATGTTGATGCGCCGGATGGCGGAACTGCTGGCAATGCGCCCGGAGGCGGCGATGGCCACCGCCTGTCATCCACTGGCCGATGCGGTCGAAGCGTTCAATCCCAATGTCGTCAAGGTTGCGTTGGACGCGAGCGGCGTCGCGCTGTACTTCAGCCGCGCCCCCATTCCGTGGGCGCGCGACGCGTTTGCACAGTCACGCGACACGCTGCCGCCGGGGTTGCCCATCTACCGCCACTACGGGCTTTACGCGTATCGCACGTCGTTTCTGCGCGCGTTTCCCACGCTGGCCGAAGCACCCATCGAGCGCTTCGAGGCATTGGAGCAACTGCGCGCGTTGTGGCACGGCTACCGGATTGTGGTCGAGGTGACGCATGGCACGCCGGCGCCCGGCATCGACACGCCCGACGACCTGGCGCGGGTGCGCACACTGTTCGCGGCGGGGTCCCCGCCTTGACGTGCGTTGACCGCTATAGCGAATCCGGCGAAAATCCCCCGATGCAGTGCGTGTGTCCGCGCGGCCTGCGTAGCATCCCAATCGCCGTCGACCGCGCAATTGATCGCGGCGCCGCCCTTCCTTCACATCCGTTTCTGCGACCACCATGCGATTGATTCTTCTCGGTCCGCCCGGCGCGGGCAAGGGCACCCAGGCCACGGCCATCAAGGAGACCTACGGTATCCCGCAGATCTCCACCGGCGATATGCTGCGAGCGGCGGTCAAGGCCGGCACACCGCTGGGACTCGCCGCCAAACAGGTGATGGACAGCGGCGTCCTCGTCTCCGACGACATCATCATCAGGCTGGTCCACGATCGCCTGCAGCAGGACGATTGCCGCAACGGTTACCTGTTCGACGGATTTCCACGCACGATTCCGCAAGCCGAAGCGATGAAATCCGCCGGCATGCACATCGACTACGTGCTGGAAATCGCAGTGCCTGATTCGGTGATCGTGGAACGGATGAGCGGACGTCGTGTGCATGTGGCTTCGGGCCGCACGTATCACATCAAATTCAACCCCCCGAAGGCGGCAGGCAAGGACGACGTCACCGGCGACGACCTCATTCAGCGCGTCGACGACAGCGAGGCTACCGTGCTCAATCGGCTGGCCATCTATCACCGACAAACCGAACCGCTGGTCGAGTACTACGTGCGCTGGAGCGCGACGGACCAATCGGGTGCTCCCAAATATCGCAAGGTGGCCGGTGTCGGCGACATGAGCGTGGTGCGCGACGCCTGTCTCGCGGCCCTCAAGTCATAGCTCGCCGGTTCGCGCGCAGGATCACCCTCATGCAACGTCGCAATGCCTTTTATGCGCAGTCGGGCGGCGTCACGGCCGTCATCAACGCCAGCGCCGCCGGTGTCATCGAAACCGCGCGCGCGCATCGTGACCGGATCGGCAAGGTCTATGCGGGTCGCAACGGCATCATTGGCGCACTGACTGAAGACCTGATCGACACCAGCCGCGAATCGGCGCGTGCGATTGCGGCATTGCGCTATGCGCCCGGCGGCGCGTTTGGCTCATGCCGATACAAGTTGCAAGGTCTCGACCAGAATCGCGCGCAGTACGAGCGGATGCTCGAGGTCTTTCGCGCACACGACATCGGTTACTTCTTCTACAACGGCGGCAACGATTCGGCGGATACCTGCCTCAAGGTGTCGCAGATCGCGGCAACGCTGGGATACCCGCTGCTGGCTGTGCATGTGCCCAAGACGGTCGACAACGATCTGCCGATCACCGATAACTGTCCCGGCTTCGGCTCGGTGGCCAAATACGTGGCCACGTCGATGCGCGAGGCGGCGTTTGACGTGGCGTCGATGGCCAGAACGTCGACCAAGATTTTCGTACTCGAAGTGATGGGCCGGCACGCTGGGTGGATCACCGCGGCGGTCGGGATGGCCGACGACGCGGACACGCCGATTCCGTTGGTCTTGCTGTTTCCTGAGGTGCGCTTTGACGAGGCGAAATTTCTTGCGGCCGTCGATGCCAAGGTGAAGCGCTTTGGCTACTGCTGCATCGGCGTATCCGAGGGTCTGCTCGATTCGCAGGGCGCATTGATGGCGGATGCCGGCACGCGCGACGCGTTTGGCCACGCGCAGCTGGGCGGCGTCGGACCGTTGATTGCAAGGCTGGCCAAGGACAAGCTGGGCTACAAATATCACTGGGCCGTGGCCGACTATCTGCAACGCTCGGCGCGCCACCTCGCATCGAAGACCGATGTACTGCAGTCGTATGCGGTAGGTAAAGCCGCCGTCGAATATGCGCTGCAGGGGCGCAATGCAGTGATGCCGGCGATCACACGCATTGCCGATGCGCCGTATCGATGGAGGATCGACGTGGCGCCGCTGGCCAAGGTTGCCAATGTCGAAAAGATGCTGCCGCGATCATTCATCACACGCGACGGCCTGGGCATCACAGCCAGGGCGCGCACGTATCTGCGACCGCTGATGTTGGGCGAGGACCCGCCGCCATTTCGCAACGGGCTGCCGCACTACGTGCGCCTTCGCAACGAGCCTGTCCCGAAGCGCATCGCCGCTCCATTTTCGATCTGACTCCGACAAAGGCATTCTCGATGAGCAAGACAATCGATTATTTTTTCACGCCGGTGTCGCCGTGGGCCTACCTGGGTCATGAACGCTTTACCGCGCTGGCGCGGCAGCATGGCGCCACCGTGGTGATGAAACCGATGGATTTGTCGCAGATATTTCCGGTATCGGGCGGGTTGCCGTTGCCCAAACGCGCGCCGCAGCGGCAGGCCTACCGGCTGCAGGAACTTGCGCGATGGCGCGAGTTTCTGGGCATTCCGATCAATGTGCAGCCCAAATTTCTTGCCTCGGGTCCGGAATTGGCGTCCCGTTACATACTGGCGGCATGCGAGCATAGCGCGGACGATGCATTGGCTTTGGCCGGCGCGATCATGCGTGCGCGCTGGGCCGAGGATCGCGATATTGCCGACGCGGCCACATTGGACGCACTTGCTGGGGGATTGGGACAGGACGCGCCAGCGCTGGCCGCCCGCGCAGTGACGCCCAACCTTGCGGCCGCCTATGACGCGACCACGCAGGACGCCATCGATCGGCAGATTTTCGGTGCACCGACCTATGTCATCCAGGACGAACTGTTCTGGGGACAGGACCGGTTGGACTTTCTGGCCCGCAAGCTGGCAAAATAGCGCGTTTGTTCCGGTCGGGAGCCCCCGACCGGTGTTGAACGGGTCCAATGTCGAAGCACGTTTGCGATCGACGGCCCGTTTTGGGGGAAAGGTCGCGCCCTTCGACACATAATCGGGCGCACCACGCGTAGGCAAGGGTCGTTAACGGTGCTTTCAATGCATCCGACACGAAGGCAACAACTGCGCGTCACACATCAAAGGGAGCATTACAAGCCATGTCCAATGGACTCATCTTCGCGCTTCTGTGCGCGGTGGCGGCGATCGTCTACGGCGGTCTTTCCATCAAATGGATTCTCGCCAAGCCGGCGGGCAATCCGCGCATGCAGGAAATCGCTGCCGCCATTCAAGCCGGCGCGCAGGCGTATCTCAATCGTCAATATCTGACAATCGGCATCGTCGGTGTCATTCTGTTCGTCGTGATCTGGTTTGCACTCGGTGGACGCACGGCCGGCGGTTTTGCGGTTGGCGCGATTCTGTCCGGGCTGGCCGGATACATCGGTATGAACGTGTCGGTGCGCGCCAACGTGCGTACCGCCGAAGCCGCCAAGACCGGGCTCAATGAAGCGCTGGCCGTTGCGTTTCGCGGTGGTGCGATCACGGGCATGTTGGTCGTCGGCCTGGGCATGTTGGGTGTGGCCGGTTTCTATTGGTTCCTGACGGGATCGGCGCATTGGGCGCCCAGCCCCAAGGGCGAGAG
>JBDTTY010000170.1:0-6185 GCA_040007975.1 Betaproteobacteria bacterium
TCGATGGATACCGGTCCCGAGCGCAAGTTCAGACTGACCAAGCTCCTGCAGCGGGGCGGTGATTTCGAGCGCGTCGCGTTCGAGGAATAGGCGCATCCCGGACGCGATCATATAGGTGCTGTTTGCGGCATCGTGTCGCCCCACAATGGTGTTATGCCAAACCGTCTCGCCAACGCCACCAGCCCGTACCTCCAGCAGCACGCGGACAATCCTGTGGATTGGTATCCGTGGGGACCGGAGGCGCTTGCGCGCGCTCGTGCCGAAAATAAGCCAATCCTGCTGTCCGTCGGCTATTCCGCATGTCACTGGTGCCACGTGATGGCACACGAGTCCTTTGCAGACGAGACCGTCGCGGCTGCGATGAACAGCGCGTTCATCAACATCAAGGTCGATCGCGAAGAGCGCCCCGATCTCGACCAGATCTATCAGTCGGCGCACGGATTGCTCAATCAGCGCTCCGGCGGCTGGCCGCTGACGATGTTTCTGACGCCGGATGGCGCGCCATTTTTCGGTGGCACGTATTTCCCCAAGACGGGACGACACGGCTTGCCCGGCTTGCTCGATCTTTTACCGCGAGTGGCAGCGGCCTATCGCGATCAAGGTGAGCGGCTGGCCGAGCAAAACGAACGACTGGCCAGCGCGCTTGCAAGTCTCGAGCCCGTCGCCGATGGTGCAGCGCTGTCACGCGCGACAGCCACCGCGGCGTTGACCGGGCTGAAGCACAGTTTTGATCCCGACAACGGCGGCTTCGGCAAGGCGCCCAAATTTCTGCATCCGGCGGAGCTCGAATTCTGCCTGCATGCGTATGCGCGCCACGGGGACGATGAGGCATTGCACATTGTCCGCACCACGCTCGAGCACATGGCCGATGGCGGCATTCACGACCAATTAGGTGGCGGATTCTGTCGCTATTCGGTCGATGCGCAGTGGACGATTCCCCACTTCGAGAAAATGCTCTACGACAATGGCCCGCTGCTGGCGCTCTTTGCGGACCTGGCGCGGGTGACAGGCGAGGTGCGCTACGCGGATGTGGCGCGCGACATCGTGGGCTGGATGGTGCGCGAAATGCGCGCGCCGGACGGCGCATGGTATTCGAGTCTCGATGCCGACAGCGAGGGTAGCGAAGGTAAGTTCTACGTATGGACGCGTGACGAAGCGCGCGAAGTCACCCGTGTCGACGAATGGGCCGTCGCGGCGCCGTATTGGGGCCTCGATGGACCGCCCAACTTCGAGGGACAGCAATGGAATCTACGCGTCACGCAGCCATTGATGCAGGTCGCGACAACACTCGCGATCGATCTTCCCGACGCGCGCACCCGGCTTGCCGGTGCCCGCGCCGCCCTGTTTGCCGCACGCACCAAGCGCATTCGCCCCGGTCGCGACGACAAGATCCTGACGTCGTGGAATGCATTGGCCATTACCGGATTGGCCCGCGCCGCGCGAGCCTGTGATGAACCGCGCTGGGCCGGCCTTGCGTTCGACGCACTCGATGCGCTACGAACCACGGCGTGGAACGAGGGCCGGTTGCGCGCAACGCGGCGCGATGGTCGTGCCGATCTCAATGCGTATCTCGACGATCACGCTTTTTTGTTGGCTGCGTTGCTCGAAGTGATGCAGACACGTTTTCGCCTGGCGGATTTGGTGTGGGCCCGCGCGATTGCGGATACGCTGCTCACGCATTTCGAAGATCCGCAAGGTGGCGGGTTCTATTTCACGAGTCATGACCACGAAAAATTGTTCCACCGGACGAAGCCCGGTCACGACAACGCCACGCCGTCGGGTAACGGCGTGGCGGCGCAGGCCCTGATCGTGTTGGGGCATCTGGTCGGCGACACTCGGTATCTCGACGCGGCGCGGCGTACCGTTGCGCTGTTTGCGGGCGCCATCGCGCAATCGCCTGGGGGCTATTCGACATTGCTTGGCGCGCAGGCGCTGCTGGACGCGCCGCCAGCGTTGGTATTACTGCAGGGTGAGGCGGATGTCTGCAATGAATGGCAGCGCGCACGTGAATCGCAATACCGACCCGACACATGGGTGTTCAATCTTGCCGGCATCGACACTCTGCCCTTGCCGCTGACGAAGGGGCCGGTGCCGCGACAGGGTGCTGCCGCCTATGTCTGCCGCGAAATGACCTGTTTGCCGGCTATCGGGACGCTGGCCGCGCTGAATGCGGCGCTCGCGTCAACCGACCAGCTCGCGGCGCGTTGAGAGAGAGGTCGGCTTCACGAGGCTGGTGGGCGAGGCTTCCGTTTCGCTCATTTTCCGCACGAGGCTGAAGCCTCGCCTACACGCTTGATGTGGGTCGGGGTTACCGACGCTCGACGCTTCCGGTAACATTCGATCTGTGTCGGCGTAAGCTCTGGAAGTCGCCCCAGGGCTCCGGTGCCGGATTGCCTTTTTGTACTTTCGATTGGAGTCACGATGAAACTTGCATTTGCCACGTTCGCCGGGGTTGCCTTGTTGGCATCCGGCACTGCTCACGCCGTACTCGACAACACGCAGGCCGAAGCGTTGATGAAGAAGTATGCGTGCTCGGCCTGCCATTCGATCGACAAGAAAGTTGTCGGTCCGGCGTATGTCGACGTTGCCGCCAAGTTCAAGAGCGACAAGAACGCCGTGGAAATGTTGTCGAAGAAGGTCAAGGAAGGCAGCGTCGGTGTTTGGGGCCAGATTCCGATGCCGCCGAATTCCGCTGTGCCGGCCGCGGACATCAAGGAACTCGTGACCTGGATCCTGACGCTTAAGAAGTAAGCTGCCTTTTGCACCCATTGGGCCGACCGGGCTTCCCCGCGTCGGCCCTTGTCATGCGGGTGACGACTATGCGTCGCGCTTTGACCGGATCGCGCTCACGCCGGTACAATGACGTGTTCGTGCAGGAGAGTGCAGCGCCGCACCGTTGGGTGTGGGGTCGCTGCCGCCGAAGGCGTAATCCCGAAACCGCTCAGGCATCAAGGACCGCACGAGAAGCAACCACAATCTGGAGAGTGGTCGCGCCAAGTCCGCTGTTGTTCGCGGCGTGCAGCGACCCACCGAAGGGGCACCGGTCGACGACAGGTTGTTCGTCGATCCAATCTCTCAGGTAAAAGGACAGACGGGGCGAAGAACAGGACGTGCTTCGCCCATTGTTTTTTACCGGAGCGTGGCCGTGCCCAGACAAACCCCCCTCAACGCTGTTCACCGTGCCGCGGGCGCGCGTATGGTCGATTTCGGCGGTTGGGACATGCCGGTCAACTACGGTTCGCAGATCGACGAACATCATGCGGTGCGCACCAGCGCCGGGATGTTCGATGTCTCGCACATGCGGGCAGTGGATCTCGAAGGCGATGGTGCGCGCGATTTTCTCCGGTACGCGCTGGCCAACAACATCGACAAGCTCACGCAGCCGGGCAAGGCGCTGTATTCGTGCCTGTTGCGCCCGGACGGCCATGTCCTCGACGATTTGATCGTCTATTTTTTGCGCGAGGATTTTTTCCGGCTGGTGGTCAACGCGGGAACCGCCGAAAAAGATATTGCATGGCTGCGCGACCTCATTCGCGACCGCGCTTCGCCGTTGCGCCTGACGCCACGCGACGATCTCGCAATGATCGCCGTACAGGGACCGCAAGCGCGGGCCAAGGTTTGGCAGGCTATGCCCGGCAGTGAAGGCGCAAGTCGGGAATTAAAGCCGTTCTTCGGCGCCGACGTGAAGCTTGCCGACGGATCATGTTTCATTGCCCGCACCGGTTACACCGGCGAAGATGGCTTCGAGATCATGGTACCCGCGTCGCATGCCATCGCGCTGTGGCAGGCATTGGTGGCGGCCGGCGTTGCACCCTGCGGATTGGGTGCACGCGACACGTTGCGCCTCGAGGCCGGCATGAATCTTTATGGGCAGGACATGGACGAGTCGGTGTCGCCCCTCGTGTCCGGCCTGGGCTGGACGGTGGATCTGGCCAGTCCGCGCGACTTTGTGGGCAAAGCGTCACTCATGGCGGCGCCGCCGGCGCAACAGCAGGTCGGCCTGTTGCTGCTTGATGCGGGGGGCGTGCTGCGCGCGCATCAAGTCGTGCACACCACGCATGGTGATGGCGAAATCACCAGTGGCACGTTCAGTCCCACGCTCGGCAAATCGATCGCGCTGGCACGGTTGCCGACCACTGTGGCCATCGGCGACGTCGTGCACGTGGCCGTTCGCGATCGCAAACTTGCTGCGCGCGTCGTCAAGCCGCCGTTTGCGCGCCAAGGTCGCGCGCTGGTGCAGTGAATGCCCCATTTGCAATCGAACTTGCTGATCCACAACCGGAGCCGTTGAGATGAATCTTCCTGCAGAACTCAAGTATGCCGAATCGCACGAATGGATGCGCGCGGAATCGGACGGCACGGTCACGATCGGCATCACCGATCACGCGCAAGCCGCGCTGGGCGATCTCGTCTTCATCGAATTGCCGGCCGTGGGGCGCGTGCTCAAGGCCAACGAGGCATGCGCCGTCGTGGAGTCGGTCAAGGCGGCAAGCGACGTCTATGCGCCGATTGCAGGTGAAGTGGTCGCTGTCAATGAGGCCGTCACGGCCGCGCCCGAATCCCTGAACGAGGATGCCTACGGCGCGTGGCTATTTCGCCTCAAGCCCGCGCAGGCCGACGCATTGGCCGGCATGCTCGATGCGGCGGCGTACACCAAGTTGATCGGATGAAGGTCTGATGAAAATGAACGACGCCGCACCGCTTGGACTCGTTGCCCTGGAAGATCACGGCGAGTTCATCGCCCGCCATATCGGTACGACGCCGGCGGAGCAGGCCGCGATGTTAGATGCACTTGGCTATCCGTCGCGAGGCGCATTGATGGACGCAATCGTGCCGGCGGCCATCCGTGAAAGTGCGCCGCTGGCGTTGCCCGGGCCGGTATCGGAAGCCGCAGCGCTGGCGCAATTGAAAGCCTTGGCGGCGCAGAACACGGTGTTGCAATCGTTCATCGGCCAGGGGTACTACGGGACGTTTACGCCGGGGGTCATCCTGCGCAACATCCTCGAGAATCCAGCCTGGTACACCGCCTACACGCCGTATCAACCCGAGATTGCGCAGGGACGTCTCGAGGCCCTCGTCAATTTTCAAACGATGGTCTGCGACCTCACAGGCATGGCAATCACCAATGCCTCGATGCTGGATGAAGCCACGGCAGCGGCCGAGGCGATGGCACTTGCCATCCGCGTCGGAAAAAGCGAGTCGAAGCGATTCTTTGTCGCGGACGACGTGCTGCCGCAAACGCTCGCAGTCGTGCGCACGCGCGCTCGTCCGCTGGGCGTCGACGTGATCGTCGGCCCGGCGCACGACGCCGTGACGGCCAATGTGTTTGCCGCGCTGCTGCAATATCCGGGTGTTCATGGCGACGTGCGCGATGACCGCGCGCTTGCCGCCGCCCTGCACGCGCAGGGCGCGCAGGTCATCGTGGCGGCCGATATTCTGGCGCTCACGATGCTCGTTCCCCCTGGAGAATGGGGCGCGGATTCGGTGGTCGGGTCGACGCAACGCTTTGGTGTACCGATGGGATACGGCGGTCCGCATGCCGGCTATCTCGCCACGCGTGACGAGTTCAAGCGTTCGATGCCCGGCCGACTCGTTGGCGTGACAGTGGATGTCGATGGGGACCCTGCCTATCGACTGGCCCTCCAAACCCGCGAACAACACATCCGCCGCGAGAAGGCGACGTCCAACATCTGCACGGCGCAGGTGCTGCTGGCCGTGATTGCCAGCATGTATGCCGTGTATCACGGTCCGGAAGGACTCACGACGATTGCGCGCCGCGCGCATCGTTTGACCGCAATTCTGAAGTCGGGACTTGAACGAATCGGCTTCGTTGTACCGACCGCCGTGCATTTCGACACGATCACCGTCAACACAGGATCGAAGTCCGCGGCCATTCTGGCGGCGGGTGTGGCGGCAGGCGTCAATTTCCGCCATGTCGATGCGACCACACTCGGTATCAGTCTCGACGAAACCACCACACGCGATCACGTCGCACTGATCTGGACGATCTTTGCCGGCACGGCAGTGCCGTTTACCGTGGCGGATCTCGACATGACGTTGACGGTGACGCTGCCGCCCGCGCTCGCGCGGACATCAGCGTTTCTCACGCATCCCGTGTTTCATCGCCATCGTTCGGAAACCGAGATGTTGCGCTACCTGCGCCGCTTGGCGGACCGGGACCTGGC
>JBDTTY010000171.1:0-6173 GCA_040007975.1 Betaproteobacteria bacterium
GCCGTGCAGACGGCTAGTCCCGCATACGAAAACGGCCGCGGCCACCATCAGGTGACCGCGCCCGCGATTTCGATGTTCGCGCTTACTTGGTGAGGCCGGCAGTCGCCGCCACTTCCGCTGCGAATGCACGCACATCGGCGCGTTGTCCATAAGCCGGTGTTGGCGCGTCTTTGGCCTTGACCGCCGCCGTCGTCGCCGCCTGCGCGGTGCCCAAAGCCATGGCCATTGCGGAAATCACGATCAAGAGCGTATGGCGTGGGCGAGAGATGAGTAGCATTGCGGGTGCTATTATCGCGCGGCTTTCACACCAACGTGCACAACGCGCGCATTCTTCGCATGCATAATTTCTATCCACTCGCACGCCCCCTCCTCTTCGCTCTCGATCCGGAGATCGCGCACGATCTCGTGTTCGCCAGCCTCGATCGCGCCGCCGCGCTTGGCTTGGCCCAATTGGCGGCACCACGCCTGCCCGCCACGCCAGTCACCGTGATGGGCATTGCCTTTCCCAATCGCGTGGGACTCGCTGCCGGCCTCGACAAGGACGCCGCCCACTTGCACGGATTGTCGACGCTCGGCTTCGGCTTTCTGGAGGCGGGTACGGTCACGCCGCGCGCACAGCCAGGCAATCCCAAACCACGAATGTTTCGCCTGCCGGCGGCGCAGGCACTGATCAATCGCCTTGGTTTCAACAACGGTGGCGTGGAAAACTTCGTCACCAACGTCGGTAGCTCGTCCTACAAGGGCGTTCTGGGCATCAACATCGGCAAGAATTTCGATACACCCATCGAACGCGCAGCGGACGACTATGTCACGTGCCTGCGTGCCGTATACGCGCACGCCGCCTACGTCACCGTCAACATTTCATCGCCGAACACGAAGGGGCTGCGTGATCTGCAGTCGGAAGTTGCATTGAGCGCATTGCTCACGCAGTTGAAGCACGAGCAGTCGGCGCTGGCACAACAGCACGGGCGGCATGTGCCCCTGGCGTTGAAGATCGCGCCCGACCTCACCGATGACGCAGTGCAGGGCATCGCGGCGCTGCTGATCCGGCACGGCATCGACGGCGTGATCGCCACCAATACAACGATCGCACGCGATGCCGTCTCCGGCATGCGTCACGCCGACGAATCGGGTGGACTCTCAGGTGCCCCGGTTCGCGAACGCTCGACGGCGGTGATTCGAACGTTGGCCCGTGCCCTGGATGGCGCACTGCCGATCATCGGCGTTGGTGGCATCCTGTCCGGCGAAGACGCGCGCGCCAAGGTCGCTGCCGGCGCGTCGCTCGTGCAAATCTATACCGGCCTCATTTACCGCGGGCCTTCGCTTGTTGCAGAATGTGTCGAGGCGCTGGCGCGACCCTGATGGATCAGCGTATTGGACGGCTGAACACCAGAATCTTGCCTGTGGCATGCGTCGTCACGACGCCATGCTGATTCGTTGCCGTACCTTCCATTTCCGCAATGCCGCCTCCGTGTTTTGGTTTCGGCGCGAGCGCAACGATGGTCCAGGCGATGGCCAGCGTGTCACCCGGGCGCACGGGTGCCACAAAGCGGGCATTGTGTTCGAGGTAGGCGTTGGCCGTGCCGTAGAAATGCATGCCCACCGGTCCGCCCATAAGCGCACTGGTCATCATGCCGTGCAGGATGCGACCACCGAAGCGCGAGGCCCGGGCAAAAGTTTCGTTGACGTGCAATGGATTGAAATCGCCGAGCAGGCCCGCGCTGGTGACCAGATGCGCTTCCGTCACCGTCACTGCGCGGCTGAATCGCTCGCCCACCGCGAGTTCATCGAACCAGTGGCCAGTGCCGTCCATGGAAAGGTAGTGTGTCGGTCCACGATCGTGCGCGTCAGCGCGCCGACGGCACCGGTTCCCAACGAAAGCCGCCGGCTTCGACGCCATCGCGCAGGTGCGCTATGCCGGAATCCACATCGCGCGGGTCGCCCTTTACCCCAAGTTCGATGCGGTGCTCACCCGCAGTCATCATCGATGGCAGGCAAAATAATTTCAACGTGGAAAAGCGCGCTACATTTTCTTCCATCAACGGCAGGAGCTGACTTTCGCCGGCACCAAACACAAGAATCGAACGTTCGGCCATCGGCTCTTCGCGCAATGTCGGATACCACTGCGCGAGCGCCCAATCCAGCATCGGCCATGCCATTTGCGGAAATCCCGGCAGAAACATGTGATCGCGAATCGCAAACGCCGCCACGCGATTGACCGGATTGGGAATGATGCGGCTACCTTCCGGAAACTCCGCCATCAGTACGCGATTGGGATACGCCTCCGCGCCAAATCGAGCCTCGATCTCGGCCACGGCGTCGGGGTGCCGCACCAACGGTACGCCGAGCGCCGCCGCTGCGGCCTGCCGCGTGTGATCGTCGGGTGTGGCACCAATGCCGCCAAAACTGACGACCAGATCGCCATGATCGAACGATGTGCGCAACATCGACGCGAGACGCTCGCGATCGTCGCCCACATAGTGGGCATAGTCGAGGCGCAGGCCGCGCGCGCGCAGTGTTTCGATCAGGTGCGGCAAATGTCCATCGGGGCGTTTGCCCGACAGGATCTCGTCGCCGATGATGTAGGCGCCGATCACGGTCATTGCAAGGTCTCCAACGCGAACCGTCCTTTCACGCGAGCGCAACCTCGTCAGGAAATTTCTGTTCGAGCTGTGACATCATGCTGGTAAACGCGCGATCTATCAGCGGCTCGGCTTCCACGAGACGTGCGCGATCGGCGCGGAAACGCTCGGCGAGATCCTCGGCAGTCATCGACAACGCCTTCTGTCCTTGCCGGTTGGTGAAGAGATACGTACCGCGCAATGGACTGACCCACGCCAACTTGGCAAAGGCGAGCTGGCCATCCTCGGCTTCGAATTCGATCCACATGCCGCGCTCGAGGCTGCGCGCAATTTCAAGATAGTCATCGTCCAGCACTTCGCGTTCGGGCTCGATCGGTTCAGGAACGGCCTGCGTCATCGCTACGGCCAACGCCTCCGCCTTGGCGGCAAGAACTTCGTTGCCGGCGGCCTTGGCGATCTCGGCCTGGGCCATGGCCGCTTCGGCCACCGCGGCCATCGGCGACTCCACAGTCGCAAACGCGGGCTTCACCGCAGCCGCGTGCGCTTCGACCAAGTGGCCCATGAATCCATCGCGCTGCTCTGGCAGCCAGCCGCCACCGGCCACACCCGCCGACAACCGCTTCAGTAGTGACGGCAGCAACGCCACGAGATGGCGTCGATCTTCCGTCGACCGTTTCGGCTGCACGCTCCAGACGAGATCCTCCAGCGTGGTTACACCCGACCCCCACGCTTCGCTACCTTCGCCGTCGTTGAGATACAAACGCTCCAGCGTGCCACGCCAGTTTTGCCGCAGGAATTCGGCCAGGAAATTGGGTACCGGCGCCCCTTCAATGCGTTTTTCGATCTCAGCCTTGGCCACCATCGAAGCGATCTGCTGTCGGTCTTTCTGGTTGATCTCCTCGGCCGTCGAATTGATATTGGCTTCGGCGTGCTCTTCTTCTTCGGCAAGAAATGCGCTCAGCACCTCACGCTGTTCATCGAAGATCGTGAGGTCATCGGAAAAGTGGTCGAGAATCTGGCGGACGATCCCGTTGATCGTTTTGTACAGCTGGTCTTCCTGACCCATCGCCGGTGACCAGCCCAAACCCGCCTGCGCGAGTTCGTTGACAAGCAGGCGGGACGGGTGCGACTTCTTGGCAAAGAAGGCGCCGTCAAGCATCGCCGCCTTCAGCACCGGAATCTGCAGCCGCGCCAACAGCGCCTTGATGCCGTCGGGAAGATCGCGTGTTTCGAAGATAAAGTCGAACAACATCGCGACCATCTCGATGGTCATCGACTCGATCTGATTCGCCTTGGCACCAAGGGGCGACTCCTGCAGATCGCGCAGGACGTTATGCAACCCCTCCGGAATGCCGGAGAACGCGACCGCGGCGCCGCCGACGTCGAAATCGGATTGCCCGGCCTGCAGCCGCGTGAGTCCTTCGTGCAGATCGGCCGAGGTAATGATCGGCGCGCCCGGCACGTAGCCCGACGGCGTCATCGGCATCGGCACGAAAGAACGTGGCGCTGTCATCCCCGGCAGGCTGATCATCGGCAAATCGCCGTCGCCCATCGGGCCCTGGTCAGTACTGCCGTCGGCACCTTGCGGGAACATGCCCGGCGGCAACGCACCTTGCGGCGACGAGGGGGCGCCACGCATCGATGACTGTGTCGACGCACTACCATACATGCGCTTGAACATCGCCATCACATCGATTTCGGGCGGCGCGGCCGCGGCCTTGGCGGCCTTGGCCGCGGCACGATCGGCCGGGCTGCCTCGATTGACCACGCTGTGTCGCGTGATGTCCGGCACGACGTTCAGCTTGGTGAGATGGGTATTGAGGTCGGCGTAGATCGACGCGATTCCGCCCAGCGATGCCTGATTCAGATCTTTCATGATCTGGAACTTGATCTTGCGATCGGCCTTCAGCGAATGCACGGCAAACGAGAATGCGTTGACGATCGTCGAGGGCGCCAGCGGATTGGCATCGGTCGACAAGTCGGGCCTGCCCAGCAGGTGGCCCATGCCCCGATTGAGCACCAACAATTCGTCGTGGCATGCATTTTCGACCACGCGCGTGATGTTGCCGTTGAGTACCGACTCGTCCATCGACGACGTGTCGACCAACGTGAGGTTTTGGGCGTCGGCCTTCGAGAAGTCCTCCTTCAAAACTGTCTTGCCGGCAATTCTTTCGTTGATCAACGTGCGCAACTGGAGTTCGAATTCGGCCATCAGCGCCGGACGCTCGCCTTTCAACGTGCCTCGGGCATCGAGGTAGAGCTGCTGCTCGTCACGAACATCCGTGCGACTGGCGCGCTCCATCAGCAGATCACCGACCTTGTCGAGAATCTGCGAGAACGCGTCCTTCAGACGATGCACGGCAAGATCACGGCAATCGTCGAGGATTTTCGTGATCTCGCGTGCCGGCTGGCGGCGGGCGGGGACTTCGGTGACGGGTGCGTTCACTCGGACGTCAATTCGACTCTAAGGTTTTGTGACGGCTCAAGAAGTTAGGACAGAATACGGCGAAGTTACTGTAGCACGGCGCCCACCCTGTGCCAACGATTACCCGGGAACCGACCCGCCGCTACCGCGGGAGGTCGCTCCAAGCCTTCGCCAGACGCTTGAACGAGACCGGAAAAGGCGTTTTCAGCTCCTGAGCAAAGAGGGAGACTCGCAACTCCTCCAGCAACCACCGGTAGGCCTCGAGCGCGGGCTCGTGGCGCCCGGCCTTGTGCTCGCGTTCGGCGCGTTCGGCGTATTGCTGCCAGAGGCGGCCTACTTCGACCGCATGTTTGGCATCGCGGTCGGGCCGCTCGGCGTACTTGGCGAGACGACGGTCCAGCGCCCGGACATACCGGGGCAAATGCTCCAGTTGGACCCAGGGCGTCGCGCTGAAAAATCCCCGGTAGATCAACGCGTCACGCTGCGCCCGCACCTCGGCACCGATTCTCGCGTGCGTCTTGGGGAGGGTCCCGAGGCGCTGGTTCAACGCCTGCACGTCGGCGGCCACGGCCTGCAACAGCCGAAATGCACCTTCGATCACTGCAGGCAGGCGGGTGCGCGCGCGCTTCAAGGTCTCGACGTAGGCCTGCGCATTTCGCGGCAACGGATCGTCGGCCAGCAACGCCCGGTCCAACGCTGCGGCCAAAACATCCGCGAGCAACACATCCGTGGCAATGGTGGTCTTGAGGTGTAGCGCCGCCGCGGTGAAGCCGCTGCCCCCTTTTTCAAAGCGGGCAATTGCGTCCCGCAGTTCGCGCCGCATCAACCGCAGCACGCCACCTCGCGTTGCCTGGGCAGCGGCGGTCTCCGTATCCAGCAACATCAACGACACGCTGTCCGCGGCATCGACCAATGCCGGATAGCCGGTGAGCTGCCGCCCATCGCGTTCGATACTGAGACGTTCGGGCAGGTCGCCGAAATCCCAGCGGGTGATTCCGGTTCGCTCGAACGCAGGATGGGCCCCGGCGAACGAAAGTTGCGCGGCCTGTCCCAGTTGCGTGCGCAATGCGGCAAGGTCGCGTCCCGCTGCCAATTCCTGTCCGGCCGCGTCGACCACGACGACATGCACCTGCAAATGCGGCGGCAACGCAATGTCAGTGAAGAGT
>JBDTTY010000172.1:0-6155 GCA_040007975.1 Betaproteobacteria bacterium
CCGGCATCATCATCGGCGACGATGCGGTGATGGTGATCGATACGCAGGCCACACCCGTGATGGCGCAGGATGTGATCCACCGCATACGCGAAGTGACCGACAAGCCGATCCGCTATGTCGTGCTGTCGCATTACCACGCGGTGCGCGTGTTGGGCGCCACCGGCTACAAGCCCGAGCACATCATCGCCAGTCGCGACACGTATGAACTCATCATCGAACGCGGCGAGCAGGATATGAAAAGCGAGATCGAGCGCTTTCCGCGACTCTTTCGTGCGGTCGAGTCGGTGCCCGGATTGACGTGGCCAACGCTGGTGTTCGAAAAGCGAATGACACTATGGCTGGGCAAACTGCAGGTCGAGTTGATGCAGTTGGGGCGCGGTCACACGAAGGGCGACACGGTCGCGTGGTTACCGCAGGAACGCATCATGTTTTCCGGCGACCTGGTCGAATACGATGCGACGCCGTACACGGGCGACGCCTACCTTACCGATTGGCCGGCAACGCTCGACGCCATCGCGGCGCTCGATCCGTTGCAGCTCGTCCCGGGGCGCGGCGCGTCGCTGCGCTCGCCGGCAGAAGTCAAGGCGGGATTGGACGGCACGCGTGCGTTCGTCACCGCGATGTTCGAGGCGGTGAAACGCGGTGCCGAGGCCGGCAAGGATTTGCGTACCGTTTATCACGAAACCTACGCGGAATTGAAGCCGCGCTTCGGCGACTGGGTGATCTTCGATCATTGCCTGCCTTTCGATGTGACCCGCGCGTTTGATGAAGCGACGCAGTATCCGCACCCGCGCATCTGGACTGCACAGCGCGACAAGGAAATGTGGCAGGCGCTCGAGGGCTGACGTCCGCTTCGCCATCATGACGGCAATGGCACGCTTTGCTGTTCCGGTGTATCCGTACCGACGGCCACCGGAACTCGATGGCGCGCGACGTCATTGCGGCGTCGTGGTGGTGGGCGCGGGCCCGGTAGGACTGACCACTGCGATCGATCTCGCGCAGCGTGGCATCTCCGTGCTGGTGCTCGATGACGACAACACGGTCAGTGTCGGCTCGCGTGCCATTTGTTATGCCAAACGCACGCTCGAAATTCTCGACCGCCTGGGATGCGGCGAAGCGGTGACCAGTAAGGGGGTTGGTTGGAGCGTGGGCAAGGTGTATCACGGCGACCAGCTTGCCTATCAATTCGATCTGTTGTCGGAGAGCGGCCATCACCGCCCGGCATTCGTCAATTTGCAGCAGTATCATCTTGAAGCGTGTCTCGTGAACCGCGCGCAGTCACTGCCGGCTACCGAGCTGCGTTGGCGACATCGTGTGGTGGGTGTTGCGCACGATGATGAGAACGTTGCGTTGCGTGTCGCCACGCCCGACGGCGAGTACGACCTGACGTGCGACTGGCTGGTTGTGTGCGATGGCGCGCGCAGTCCGGTGCGCCATCTGTTGCGTCTCGACACCGAAGGACAGATTTTTCGCGATCGCTTTCTGATTGCCGATATACGGATGACGTCGGATTTTCCGGCGGAACGTCGGTTCTGGTTCGATCCGCCATTCCATCCCAATCAATCCGTATTGCTGCATCGTCAGCCCGATAACGTCTGGCGCGTGGATTTTCAGTTGGGATGGGAAGCTGATCCCGACGAAGAAACGAAGCCGGAACGCATCCTGCCGCGCCTGCACGCGATGCTGGGCACCGAAACGCACTTCGAGATCGAATGGGCCAGCGTCTACACCTTCCAATGCCGACGGATGCAGAAGTTCCGTCAGGGACGCGTGCTGTTTGCCGGCGACGCCGCGCATCTGGTCAGTCCTTTCGGTGCACGTGGTGCCAATAGCGGGGTGCAGGATGCGGATAATCTCGGATGGAAGCTCGACCTCGTGTTGCGTGGCATTGCGCCGGAGACACTGCTCGACTCCTACAATCACGAGCGCATTGCGGCGGCGGACGAGAATATCCGCAATTCGACGCGTTCCACCGACTTCATCACGCCCAAGAGCGCGGTGTCACGTACATTTCGCGATGCGGTCCTGAGCCTGGCGCGCGACTATCCGTTTGCGCGCCGCCTGGTCAACAGCGGTCGCTTGTCGGTACCGATGGTGTTGACGGATTCGCCACTCAATACGCCGGATGTCGACGTGTTTGCCGGCGCGATGGTGCCTGGCGCGCCGGCGGCGGATGCGCCGGTCGCAGGTCCTGACGGCGGCTGGCTGCTCGATCATGTCGGCGGCACGTTCGTGTTGCTGGTGTTTGACATTGACGTTGCGGCCGATGACATGCGGGCATTGGCGGGTGGTGACGTGCCATGCCGCGTGTTGCACGTGGGCGGCAACGACCGTGCCGTCGTGTGCGATATTGACGGCATTGTTGCGGCCCGCTACGACGGTGCACGTGGCACGTGTTATCTCATGCGGCCTGACCAGCATGTTTGCGCGCGCTGGCGCGAGTTTGATGTATCCCGCGTTCGCGCGGCCGTTGCACGTGCCTGCGCCATCGGCACAACCTGAGGGCATTGCCATGCTCAATACCGATCCCAATATCGCGGTGCCGGATGACTTCTATGAAGCGCTGCTCGCAATGCACCGCGACTTGACCGATGCGCAAAGCACGCTCGTCAATGCGCGGTTGATTCTGCTCCTGGCGAATCACGTCGGCGACGCCGCCGTGCTGCGCGAGGCCATGGAGGCCGCGCGCGCCGGTGTTGTAACTCAAGCGAGTACGGCGACATGACGACACCCCTGACGTACCAATCCGGATTCGGCAATGAGTTTGCAACCGAGGCGCTGCCGGGTGCGTTGCCGCAGGGGCAAAACTCGCCGCAACGCGTGCCCTACGGCCTGTACGCCGAGCAGTTGTCGGGCACGGCGTTTACTGCGCCGCGAGCATCCAATCGACGCTCGTGGCTCTATCGGATCCGTCCGGCCGCCATGCATGAGCCGTTCGTAGCGCTGTCTAACGAACGCATTGTCAGCAGTTTCGGGGATGTGGTTGCACCTCCCACTCAAATGCGGTGGGATCCGCTGCCACTGCCGACGGCAGCCACGGACTTCATCGACGGTCTCGTCACGATGGCCGGCAACGGCGCGCCGCAGGGGATGGCCGGCTGCGCCATTCATGTCTATGCGGCCAACAAGTCGATGGTCGAACGCTTTTTCTACAATGCCGATGGCGAATTGCTGATCGTGCCACAACACGGCCGTCTGCGCTGTCTGACGGAATTCGGCCGCATCGACGTCGAACCGCAGGAAATTGTCGTGATTCCGCGCGGTGTGCGGTTTCGGGTCGAGTTGCCGGACGAGCTCGCACGCGGCTACGTCTGTGAAAATTATGGCGCACCGTTGCGGTTGCCGGATCTCGGCCCTCTGGGATCGAATGGCCTCGCCAATGCGCGTGACTTCCTGACGCCACAGGCGTGGTACGAAGATCGCGAAGGTGCGTTCGAACTGGTTACCAAGTTCATGGGCCGGATGTGGCATGCGGCCGTCGATCATTCACCGCTTGATGTTGTCGCGTGGCATGGCAACTATGCCCCGTACAAATATGATCTGCGGCGCTTCAATGCCATGGGCTCGATCAGTTTCGATCACCCTGATCCGTCGATCTTTCTCGTGCTGCAGTCAATCAGCGATACACCGGGCGTGGACATGATCGATTTCGTGATCTTTCCGCCGCGCATCCTGACGATGGAGCATACATTCAGGCCCCCATGGTTCCATCGCAATGTCGCGAGCGAATTCATGGGAATCGTGCACGGCGTCTATGACGCCAAGGCCGAGGGCTTTGTCCCGGGCGGCGTCAGTCTGCACAATTGCATGACCGGGCATGGCCCGGATGCGGAAACGTTTGAACGTGCCAGCACCGCGGACCTGTCGCAACCTACGCGCATTGTCGATACGATGGCATTCATGTTCGAGACGCGGTTGCCCATTCTGCCCACCCGCGCGGCACTCGAATCCGCCCAGTTGCAGCCGGAGTATTACCGGTGCTGGCAGGGACTGCGCAAGCACTTCGATCCAACCACACGCTGAATTCGACGGAACCTGCCATGGCCACTGCCTACGAAAATATCCTGACCGAGACGGTGCATCGCGTTGGCATCATTCGACTCAACCGCCCGCAGCGAATGAATGCACTGAACGCTGCACTGGCGCAGGAACTCGGGGCCGCGCTGATGGCCTTCGACGACGACCCCGCCATCGGCTGCATCATCCTGACCGGCAACGACAAGGCATTTGCCGCCGGTGCCGACATCGGGGCGATGGCGCAGTGGGACTATGCCAAGGTTTATGGTGACGACTACATCACACGCGACTGGGAGACGGTGCGCCGCGTGCGTAAACCGGTGATTGCCGCCGTGGCCGGCTACGCGTTAGGGGGGGGGTGCGAACTGGCGATGGCCTGCGACACGATCATTGCTGCCGATACGGCGAAATTCGGTCAACCCGAGATCACGATCGGCACGATGCCGGGCATGGGTGGCACGCAGCGCCTGCCGCGGGCGATCGGCAAAGCAAAGGCGTTCGACTGGTGCCTCACGGGTCGCATGGTCGACGCGGCGGAGGCCGAACGTGCCGGACTCGTCGCCCGTGTCGTCGCGGCCGACGCACTCGAAGCTGAGGCGCTTGCACTGGCGACGAAGATTGCGTCGTTCTCGCTGCCGGTGGTGCTGAAGATCAAGGAAGCGATCAATCGCGCCTATGAGTCGTCGTTGGCCGAAGGCCTGTTGTTCGAGCGCCGCGAATTTCATGCGACGTTTGCGCTGGCCGACCAGAAGGAAGGCATGGCGGCCTTTGTGGAGAAGCGCAAGCCGGTATTCCGCCATCGCTAGGAATCCGGACGCAGCGTAGAATCCGGGCTCGCCACGCGTGCAGCGTGACGCCGTGCCACCTGAACCGGATTGTGCTCATGTCATCGTTACGTTGGTTGCTGTTGTTGCCGCTTCTGCTCAGCTTGTCGCTGAGCGGATGTACGTCGACGTCGACGTCGGTCAAGGGCGTCTGGAAAGATCCGAAATACGCGGCCGGACCGGTGCGCAAGATATTCGTGATCAGTTTGATGAAGGTGCGCCCGGGCGGCCGTGAAGCGGTCGAGGATGCCATCGTGGCACGGCTGAAATCGAGCGGTGTGGACGCGGTGGCTGCCCATACAGTGCGCGACGACGATACGGCGCTGATCGAGGCCATCAAGAAGTCCGGCGCAGATGCGGTGCTGATGGCACAGGTGCGCTGGATGTCGTCCTACGAACCGTACGTCATCACGGAGACGATGGCGTCGCCGTCGCCGGACAAGATGGGCTATTCGGATTTTTTCAAGGATCAGGGCATGGACGAACCGGGCGATTACAAAGTTGCGCGCATCGGCACCGGCCTTTTCCTTGGCGCATTCGGCAAGCAGGTGTGGACCGCGTTTACCGACTCCTACGACGCGTCCGACCTCGCACGCAATATTCCCGATTACACGACCAAGCTGGTGGCCGCACTGGCACGCGACGGCATGATCGTGGTGACCAAGCCTGCCTCATGACTCAACCTAACCGGAGATTTCGACCCATGTCGACGTTGCGCACTCTAGCCCTCACGGGTGTTGCTTTGCTGCTGGCCGCCTGTCAGACCACGACCATTCGCTCGGCGTGGTACGACACCACGTACAACGGTGGCGTGTTGCGCAAAGTGGTGGTGGTGGCCAGTGACGGCACAAATGCCGACAGCCGCGTGTTCGAAGACATCTTCGTGCAGAAGCTCAATGCGGCAGGCGTGCAGGGTATTCCTGGCTACGCCACGGTGTCGCCGGAAGCGCGGCGGGCGGAGGGCACGTTTAGCGCCGCCATCGCCAGCACCGGAGCCGACGCGGTATTGATGGTCCGGTTGTTGCGGGTGGATACCAAGACGCAGGTGTCGACGATGTTGGTGCCGGGCCCCACGTGGGGTCCGTACGGCGGGTTTTACGGAGGATTTTATGGCGGACCGGGATTCTATCCGGTGGCCGACGTCACCCAGTACGACGTCGCCACGGTGGAAACCAACCTGTACGACGCACGCACGCGCCGACTGATCTGGGCCGCCACCACCGAGACGATCAATCCGAATAACGTCGCGAAAGAGGCGCCGGGATTCGCCGATTTGCTGATCACGCAGTTCCGCGCCCGCGGATTGGTGCCACC
>JBDTTY010000173.1:0-6126 GCA_040007975.1 Betaproteobacteria bacterium
CCCCGGCGAAGCGCCCCCCGCCAATCTCGATCAGATCCCGGACGCGGTGCCCAAACTCGAGGCGCTGCATCGCTTTGCCAACCGTCCGTACACGGTGCTGGGCCGCGACTATGTGCCGGCCACGTCACTGCGTCCATATAAGGAGCGGGGGATCGCGTCGTGGTACGGCCGCAAGTTCCACGGGCAAAAGACGTCCAACGGCGAAACGTACGACATGTACGCGATGACGGCGGCCCACCCGACGTTGCCGCTGCCGTCGTATGTGCGCGTAACCAATGTGGCCACGGGCAAATCGGTGGTGGTGCGGGTCAACGACCGCGGGCCGTTCCTGCATGGGCGGATCATCGATCTCTCGTACGCGGCGGCGCATCGGATCGGAACGGCGGCGAGGGGCAGCGGCGAAGTGGAGGTGGAGGCGATCATTCCGGGCAACAGTGCGTCGATGTTGGCTACGGCGCCATTGGCACCAGTGGCGCCGATCGAGTCGACGCTGCCGCCAACGGTGTCGTCAAATGGCGTCACTACGACACCGATACGTCCGGCAGACCCGCCCACGCCGATCAGTCAGACCGCAGGCGGCTTCAGCGTGCAGTTGGGCGCGTTCTCCAATTACGGCAATGCGCAGAATTTTCTGGCGCATATTCAGGGGCAGTTGGCCTCGGCGCAAGTGGAGCCCAAAGTGCGCGAGACGGCGGGACTCTACCGTGTGTACGTAGGGCCGTATCCGGATCGTGACGAGGCCAGGCGCGTGGCAGATCGCATTACGGGTGCCTTCGGCGTGGCCACGGCGATCGCGCCGCATTGAACTCTTTGACCGCATCTGCGGTCAACCCGATCGGCGCGCCACGTTCGTTATAATCGTTGTGCGCCTCGTGTGCACGCAGTTGCATCTCTCCAATTCAAATAAGCCACGCATGCTCCACTTGTTCCGTCCGTACCTGTTAAGCGCACTATTGTTGTTGCCATTCGCCTCGGCGCAGGCGCAATTGACGATCGAAATCGTCGGTGGCGCAGGCACGGCAATCCCCATCGCGGTGGTGCCGATGGAAGGCGAGTCGCAGTTTCCGCTGGGCATCTCCGGTGTGGTGGCGGCAGATCTCGCGCGGTCGGGTATGTTCAAGATGATCAGCGCGGATGGCGTCAGTCCGCGGCCCTATCGCGCCGAGGACGTCCGTGCGGCCGAGTGGCGCGCGCGAGGTGCCGATGCCGTGGTGGTGGGCTCGATGCGCACGCTGGCGGATGGCAAGGTCGATGTGCGCTTCGCGCTGGTCGATGCGGTCAAGCAAACGCCGCTGGTCGGGATGACCTATGTGGTCACGACGGCGCAGTTTCGCGCCACGGCGCACAAGATCGCAGACGTGATCTACGAAAAGCTCACCGGGGATCCCGGCGTGTTTTCCACACGCATCGCCTACATCACCAAGGCGGGGTCGCGTTTTCAGTTGCTGGTGGCGGATGCCGACGGCACTGATCCTCAAACCATCGTCACGTCCAACGAGCCGTTGCTGTCGCCGCGTTGGTCGCCGGATGGCACACGCATCGCCTACGTCTCGTTCGAAAGCAAAAAGCCGGTGGTGTATGTGCAAAATCTGGGCACCGGTGGGCGCACGGCCGTGGCCAATTTCCGGGGCAGCAACAGTTCGCCGGCGTGGTCGCCGGATGGCCGCAGGCTGGCGGTCACATTGTCGCGCGAGGGCGGCTCGCAAATTTTCCTGATGAATGCGGACGGCAGCGACGCGCAGCGGGTGATGTCGTCGGGCTCCATCGACACCGAGGCGCACTTTACCCCGGATGGCGGCTCGATCCTGTTCACGTCGGATCGTGGTGGCAGTCCGCAGATCTATCGGTTGAATCTCGCCAACAAGTCCGTGGAACGCCTTACTTTCGATGGCACCTACAACGTCTCGCCGCGGCCCTATCCCGATGGCAAGGGCTTCGCGTTCGTGCGTCGTGACGGTGGTCGTTTCCAGATTGCAACGCAGGACTTCGCAACCAAACAAGTGCAGGTATTGACGGCAGGACCGGGTGACGAAAGCCCCAGCGTTGCACCCAATGGCAAGCTGATCCTCTACGCAAGTGAGGTTGGGGGGCGTGGTATATTGGCTGCAGTTTCCAGCGATGGTCGTGTCAAGCAACGGCTCATCTCGCCCGCTACTGATGTGCGCGAACCAGCGTGGGGTCCTTTTGCTCGACCATGAGCCGCGACCATGATGCCTTTGGTTCCATCTCCATCGCACGCGACCATGTCGGCATCGCAACTCTCCAGCAATTTTCTCCCGGCGCAGGCGCTTCGCGCGTCCGCGCCCCAATCCAAGCAGGAGGCTCCATGAAAAGTATCGCCCTGGCGGCACTGGTCGCGCTCGTTCTCGTCGGCTGCAGTTCGACACCCACGCAAGCGCCGGTGGAGGACAAATCCGCTGCCACGGATCCCGCCGCTGCCGCCGCGGCCGCAACCGCCGGCACCACTACGCGTCCCGCCAACTCGGGTGGCGTCACGGGTGCATCCACCGGGGCCGCGACGGGCGCTGCGGCACTCAAGGATCCCAACAACATTCTCTCGAAGCGCAACGTGTTCTTCGAGTTCGACAGTTTCGTTGTCACCGACCAGTTCAAGCCGATGGTCGAGGCGCATGCGCGTTATCTGGTGGCCAATCGCAGTGCGCGGGTCACGTTGCAAGGTCATGGCGACGAGCGCGGCGCGCGCGAATACAACATCGCGCTGGGGCAGCGGCGCGCGGATGCGGTCAAGCGAATGATGACGCTCCTTGGCGCGCAGGAATTGCAAATCGAAACGGTCAGCTTCGGCGAAGAAAAGCCCCGCAATCTTGGCCATGACGAAGCGGCGTGGGCAGAAAATCGCCGCGTTGATATCGTTTACGCCGGCGAATAACCAGCAAGGCCTCCGGCATGCGCGCTCGTCATTGGTGGTTCGCACTTGCATTCGCCGCGCTGGCGCACAGCGCGCAGGCGGGGATGTTCGACGACGAAGAGGCGCGCAAGAAAATCACGCAAACCAATGAGCGCATCGATGCCCTGCAAAAAGACCTCGATGCGCGATTGGCGGCGCTCGACCAGCAGATCAAAAGTCAGGGGCTGGTGGATCTCTTCAATCAGGTCGAAGCGATCAAGTCAGATATCGCGCGCATTCGCGGTCAGGTGGAAGTGCTCACGTTCGAACTCGCTGAGTCGCAAAAGCGGCAGCGCGATCTGTATGTCGATCTCGATTCGCGAATGCGCAAACTCGAAGCGAGTCCGGGCAATGTCGCGCCGACCCCTGTGGTCGAGGGGCCCGCGCCAGTCGGTGGGCTTTCGGCCAATGCCGGTGTAATGCCACCGGTGCCCGCCGGTGCTGCGCCGGGAACGGGTTCGCCGGTGGCTGCGCCAACGACACCTCCGCCTGCGGTGGCCGGCAATCCTGCGTTGTCCGTGTCGGCCACGCCTGCGCCGGCCAGTGAACAGCGGCTCTACGATGGCGCGCTCGATCAATTCAAGCGCGGCGATTATCCGGGTGCCATCGCCAGCTTCAACACGTTCGTCAAGACCTATCCGCGCAGTCCGCTCGCGGCATCTGCGCAATACTGGGTGGGCAATGCGCAGTTCGCACGCAAGGACTATCGCGCAGCGATTGCGGCACAGCGGCAATTGCTGCAGTCGTATCCCGACAGCACCAAGGTGCCCGATGCGCTGCTCAACATCGCGTCGGCGCAATCGGAGTTGGGCGACAGCGCGTCCGCGCGGCGTACGCTCGAAGAGCTGATCGCCAAGTTTCCGCAATCCGAATCCGCCGGCAAGGCCAAACAGCGTCTCGGCATACGCTAAACGGACGCGCAATGTTGTATGCGAGGCCGCACGCGATGCCGCACGCGAGGCCGCACGAACACCCTATGCGTCACCGTAGACAAGGCTTCAGCCTCGCGCGGCGCATCCCGGGTCAAAGCTGAAGCGTCGTCTTCGGCCCCAACGACTAAACGTCGCGCGGTCCAACGAGGCTGAAGCCTCGCCTACAATATCGTGTGACCTCGCCCGCCACTGACTTCGCCACCCGCATCGTTGCGTGGCAACGCATGCACGGGCGCCACGATCTGCCATGGCAAAACACGCGCGATCCGTATCGGATCTGGTTGTCGGAAATCATGTTGCAGCAAACGCAGGTCACGGCGGTCGTCCCGTATTACACGCGCTTTCTCGCTACGTTTCCTGAGGTGTCGGCGTTGGCGCACGCGCCGCTCGAACGCGTGCTGGAACACTGGAGTGGGTTGGGTTACTACCGCCGCGCGCACTATCTGCATGCAGCAGCGGTAGCGGTGATGGACCAGCACAACGGCGCGTTCCCGCGCGACGCGAATGCGCTTAACACATTGCCCGGCATCGGCCGATCCACTGCGGCTGCCATCGCGGTGTTCGTGGCCGGTGAGCGCGCGGCCATTCTCGATGGCAACGTCAAGCGGGTGCTGGCGCGACATGCGGGTGTAGCGGGCTGGCCCGGTGCGCCCAAGGTCGAGGCCGCGCTGTGGAACATCGCCGAACAGCGATTGCCTCCAGCCGACGTCGAGGCCTATACGCAGGGACTGATGGATCTGGGCGCCACGGTGTGTACGCGGTCATCGCCAACATGTGGCGCCTGTCCGGTCGCCATCGATTGCGTGGCACGTCGCGATGGTCGCGTTGCGCAGTTGCCGGAAGCGCGTTCACGCAAGCCGCTGCCGCAACGCGAAATCAGATTGCTGCTGTTGGAGCGCGACGGGGAATTTCTGTTTGAGAAGCGCGCGCCGCTCGGTATCTGGGGCGGCCTGTGGAGTTTGCCGGAATGCGCCGTTAGCGCGGACGCCGATGCGGAATCGTTCGCGCGCTTTGGGGCGCAAGTCGAAGCAACCACAGCCCTGCCGCCGATCGAGCACGGCTTCACGCACTTTGCGTTGACGATGCATCCGCAGTGGATGCGCGTGACGCAATGGCCGCCCGGTGTGGCGTCGGCGCAAACGCAGTGGCTGACCCCCGTCCAAGCGTTGACCGCCGCATTGCCAGCACCCATCAAGACGCTGATGCGCGCTTTGATAAAGATCGCGTGAGGCCGTCGTAGACGAAACTTCAGCTTCGGACCATTGATTTGATTCTGTAGCCGAGGCTTCAGCCTCGGGTCAATATTCGCGAGGCTGAAGCCTCGTCTACGGATTGGCTGTGGCTGGATACCATTCACGCAAATCCCGCGGCAGACGCGTTTCCGCATCCGGTACATACCGCCTGAATTCGCGCATCTCGCTGATCGCATCGGCCACGCGGCCATCGGCGCGCAATTTGCGGATGCGTGCAATCCATGCCACCGGATCGCGTGCGCGTGCCTGTAATTCCGCGGAACTCACATTGCTTGGTGCCTGATCGCGTGACGCGACGGCTGGCGCGTTCTGCGTCATCGCTTCGTCGCGCGCGACTGCGCTATCGCGCGCACGCATTGCCGTCTTTGGTGCAGCGGCAGGCTGGGCCGGTGCCGACGGCATCGCGCTTTCTGCTGCCAACTTTGGCGGGGGCGGGGGCGCGGGAGCGGAAAGTGGCGCGGGCGTGGACGAGGGCGCTGTCGCCGCCGGCGCCCGCGCAACTTTGGCCACCGCCGCAGGTGCCGGCGCCATGGGTAACGCGGACATCGCGCCCCTTGCGCTGCCCGCGTTGGCACGCACGGATGCGCCAGCCGATTCCGCCGTGTCCTTGCGTTCCTTCGATGGCGATGGCGATGGCGACGGCGATGGCGACGGCGGCGCTGCATAGGCCTCAGATTTTTTGCTCAACGCGTCCGCGGGAAAAGGCTCGGGGGCTGCGGCCAACATCGGGGGCGCCGCCATCGTTTGTTGCCGCACTTCGCTTGGCGCGGCCGGCGGCACCGCGGCCGATCGCATGGGTGCGACTGGCGGTGGAGGTGTGGAAATGCTCGGCGGTGGAGGTGCGGCGATGCTCGGTGGTGGAGGTGTCGGTGGTGGAGGTGCGGCGATGCTCAGTGGTGGAGGTGCGGAAATGCTCGGCGGTGCCGGCGTGATCGCTGCACGCATGTCCGACTTGGGCGCTTGCGCGTCAACGCGTGCGACGGACGATTTTTCGGGCGCCGCGGTAGCCGGCGCGGGCGTCGAGCGCTCGGCC
>JBDTTY010000174.1:0-6089 GCA_040007975.1 Betaproteobacteria bacterium
GATGGAGACTCGTTTCAAGGTTAACGTGCTGCTGGTGCCCAATCGTCATCTCGAAACGCCCAACTACACGATCGAGCGTTTGCGTCATGACGATTTGAATCACAGCGAGCCGTTGCCGCTGTCCTTCGACATGGTGCAGCAGCCCGAGCAGATGGACCCGATCAAGCAGAAGAAGGACGAAGCTGCTGCCGCGCCGCGCCAGGAAGCGATGGTCAAGGGCATCACGCCGACACAGCCGGCGCCGCTGCCGGTGGACAAACCTGTCGCAGCGCCCGTGGCCGCGATGGCGCCGTCCGCCAATGGCAGCTTGTTCTCGCGAGTGATGGGATGGTTCCGCGCCGCGCCCGAGCCGGTCGCGCCGGCAGCCGCCGCTGCACGCAACGACCGAGGTGATCGCCCGCGTGGCGATGGTCGTCGTGATGGGCGCAATGAGGGTCGCAACGACCGCGGCGATCGCCCGCGTGGTGACGGACGTCGCGGCAACAACGAAGGTCGCGAACAAAAGCGTGGCAATCGTGACCAACGTGTCGAAGGTCGCGATGAAGCACGTGGCGACAAGCGTGACGACACACGCGGTGATGCACCCCGTACCGGACAACCGCCGCGTAACGCGCAGGGCGGCAATCAGCCAAAGCGCGAAGAACGCCGCGATGGCCAGCGACCGCCGCGCGAACCGCGCGAACCGCGCGAGCCGCGCGAGCCGCGGGAAGCGCGAGACGGTCAGCGACCGCCGCGTGAGCCACGTCTTGACGCCGCAGCACCTACAGACATCGTGGATGCCAACGCAATTGCCGGCGTGAATCCGGTCGCCGACAACGCGGCGGCGGACGGCAAGGAAGGTGGCAATCGCCGTCGTCGGGGCCGTCGTTGTCGCGGTGGTGATCATGCTGATCGTCCGGATGGCGACAATGGCGTGTTGATTTCGCAAGATGCCGTACCCGCCACCGACCTGCCGGACCTGCCGGCACCGGATAGTGCAGCGCCACCCACACGCGAAGCACGTCCGCCGCGTCCGCCGCGAGAACAGCGCGAACCCCGTGAGCCGCGTGAACCACGCGCGGCACGCGAGGCTCGCGAGGCCCGCGAAAATCGTGAGACGCCTGTGGATACAGCACCCGCTGCGGAACCCCTTGCGTTGATCAGCAATGTGGCACCTGCCATCCCCACACCGGCACCATTCGATGCGCCGGATTCAAAGGCGCCGGTACCGGCAATGTTGGCAACGTACGCCGCCCCGGAAGTCATGGCGCCCGTTGCCGCCCCGGTTGCGCCTCCGCCTATGGTGGTCGCGCCGGTCGTCGTTGCGTCCCCGGTCGTCGTTGCGCCGATTGAAGTCGTCGCCCCCGTGGTCGTGGCACCGCGCGTCGCAGCACCTCCGCCCGTGGCGTTGACGCTTCCGCCGGACTCCGATCTGGTGCTGATCGAGACCAGTCATCGGGTGCCGCCGCCGATGGTCGACGAGCAGGCCACCCCGCGGCCGCGTCGGGTGCGCCCACCCCGTGTGGAAGCCGTGAGCGAGCCACTCGAAATCGTCGAAACGCAAAAGAGCCCGTCCGCCAACTGACTACATTGGCAGTGAAGTCACAACAAGGGGAACGCATGCGTTCCCCTTGTTGTTGGCGGTACCGATGTTAGGATCCACGACGATGAAGGAACTGTTGATCGTCTGGCATTCGCAGTTTGGCGGCACCGCACAGATGGCCGCAGCGGCACACGACGGCGCAACCTCCGTGCCCGACATCGTCACCACGTACGTCGAAGCCCGCCATGCCGGCGTGAGCGAATTTCAGCGGTGCAATGCACTGCTGTTGGCCACCTCGGAAAACTTCGGCTCGCTTTCCGGTGCCACCAAGGATTTTCTCGAGCGCGTCTTCTATCCGTGCGAGCACGCGATGGAAGGCAAGCCCTATACAGTGATCGTATGCGCCGGCAGCGATGGCCAGGGCGCGATGCTGCAAACGGACCGTATCATCACCGGCCTGCGGATGCGCAAGGTGCTGCCCGGCATCGTGTATCGCAGCGGTGTAACCGCACAAGCGCAAACCATCCCGGCGACAACGTTGGCCCAGTGCCGCGAATTGGGCGCAACGCTCGCGGCCGGATTGGCCGCCGGGATCTACTAACGCGAAATCGTCATTCCATGAACCAGCCGTGACTCACGACCAGCGACTGGCCGGTAAGCGCGTTGCTGGGGAAGCTCGCGAACAACAACGCCACTTCGGCCACGTCCTGCACCGTCGTGAACTCGCCGTCGACGGTGTCCTTCAGCATCACCTTCTTGATCACGTCGTCTTCCGAGATGCCAAGGATCTTGGCCTGCTCGGGAATCTGCTTTTCCACGAGCGGTGTCCGCACGAAGCCTGGGCAGATCACATTGGCGCGCACGCCGCGCGTGCCACCCTCCTCCGCGATCACCTTGGCCAGCCCGATCAATCCGTGCTTGGCCGTCACATAAGGGGCCTTCAATTTCGACGCCAGCTTCGAGTGCACCGAGCCCATGAAGATGATACTGCCGCCGCGACCCTGCTTGTACATGTGCTTCAGGCATGCACGCGACGTGAGAAAGGCGCCGTCGACATGGATGGCCATCATTTTCTTCCAGTCCGTGTACAAGAATTCTTCCACCGGGTGCACGATCTGGATGCCGGCGTTGCTGACCAGAATGTCGATCCCGCCGAATGCCGCCGCCACCGCTTCGACGCCGGCGTCCACCGCGGCCTCGTTGGTGACGTCCATCACCACGCCCATCGCCTTGCCACCTGCCGCGTTGATTTCGGCCGCAACCGCATTGGCAGCATCGATATTCAGATCAGCGATGGCGACCTTGGCGCCCTCTTTCGCGTACAGCTGCGCAATGGCCTTGCCGATGCCGCTGGCAGCGCCTGTGACGATGCCTACTTTGTCTTGCAGTTTCATGGCAGTTCCCTGGAAGGTCGCGCTAGGCGGCGAGATAGTCGTGAATGACAGTACCGAGTCCGAGTGTCAGGTCGCACATGATGTGCACGCCCGACACGACTTCGAGCACGGGCAACGTGGCCACCGGGGCCAACGCATGATGAAAAAGTTCGAGCGCCGCCGGACCGCTCCACGCCCCCTTCACGGTGACGTCCTCGCAAAAGTAGCGCACCAGTTCGCAGATGCGTGGCGTCCCGTCGACGTGCGGAATGATCTTGAGCAGATAGTTGGGCGCCGTCAACGATTCACGAATCGGCCCGAGATCAAGCGCCTTGTACTTGAATCCCATCGTGGCCACCGCCACCGGAATCGGTCCGAATTTCAATACACCCAGCAGCGTGTCCTTCTCGACGCGAAGACTGGGCGAGGCGAGTTTTTTCGGAAAGCCCCACAACTCGCGGCCACCGGCGATGGGCGGCTGATCGTCGAGATACATCGCATGCACATAGCCACCCTTCTTGCCCTCGAAGGCCACCGGAATCACCTGCCCTGATTCCGTGTAGTCGCCAAAGCCCGTGGAGTCGGGCATCCGGATGAATTCGTATTTGACCACCGCTTCGGTGACCTGCAGAGGCTCCGGCACAACCGCGCGCAGCGCGTCGAGATCGGTCCGGTAGGTGATGATCAAATACTCGCGATTGACAAATCGATACGGCCCCGGCGGAAACGCCGGACTAGTCAGTGGCATCGCAAACGCGTTCTTGCGGACATCCTCACTCTTCACAGACGTCTCCTGGTACGTGCTTTCGGATCAATGCAACAGATCGTAGGTATGTAGCCCGCGTTGGGCAGTACAGGCCTTTTGCCAATCGCGATGGGCCGCCGTCTGCCGCACGGCATCGCGTCCCGACGCCCACAACGACTGCACGGTCGCACGCGAAAATTCGTTGTCCTTGAACTGCGTCGAATGCTCGAGGCGTCGGTTGATCAACTGCACGACCGAGACCTGACGCCCTTGCGCAACGCGCGCGAGTTTGGCGACGTCCGGATCGGAGGTGAGGCTTTTCGGCAACCGCTCCAATACCCGCGCCAGCGCTTCGCGCAGCGCTTCGATTTCTTTCACGCGATTGGTGTTCATCCGTGTTTTGCTTGAGTACTGGATATCCTTCTGCCGCTCGAGCACCTCGTCCATGTTGATCGGCATTTCGCCGCGGGCGCTAAAGAGGTCGACCTGGAGGATCAGCGCCTTCAGGTGCGGGTCCTCGTCCAGCACGTACCACAACGGTGTGTTGGACACGATGCCGCCATCCCAATAGGCTTCGCCGTTGATCGTGACGGGCGCAAAGCCGGGCGGCAACGCGCCGCTGGCCATCACATGTTCCGGTTCGATCACCGTGTCGGGCTTGCAATTGTCGAAGTAAACCGAGTTGCCCGAGCGGATGTGCACCGCGCCCACGGCAAAGCGCATCGACTTCGAGTTGATGAGATCGAAGTCCACCAGTTCGAGCAACGTATCGCGCAGCGGCGTCGTGTCGTAAAAAGACAGTGCCGACGCTGTTCCTTCAGCCGCGAGAAACGGGACCGACATTCGCGGATGGTAGAACCCCGGCACGCCGAACGTGGCGCTGGCCGAGGCCGACATCAGGTTCATCGAGCGGCGAAACATGTCGAATGCGGCAGGCGGCACCAACGGCAGGCCCGACGACACGCGGTCCCAGAATTCCCGCAGGCGCGCGACGCGACGGTCCGCGGGATTGCCCGCAATCAGCGCTGCATTGATCGCACCGATCGAGACCCCGGTGACCCAGTCGGGCGCGAAGCCGACTTCCGTCAGCCCTTCGTAGACGCCGGCTTGATAGGCGCCAAGCGCGCCGCCCCCTTGCAGGACGAGCAGCGTGTGCTCATCGCGTTCCTGATAGTTGTCGGCAGCGGCAGTAGCGAGTGGCTTGACCATGGCGATCCTGTGGAATCGCCACAGTATAGCGAAGGATGCTGCAAAGCAGCATTGTCGCGATCACGCGCAGGTCAATGTTCGATGGGCAACGCGATGCCGAACATCTGCTGCTTTAGTTGATAAAGGCGATCGCGCAACTCCGCCGCCTTTTCAAATTCGAGATTGCGCGCCGCTTCGACCATCTGCTTTTCCAGCGCCTTCAATTCGCGCTCCATGTCTTTTTCGGGCATCGACTCGTACTTGGCCTTGGCCTGCGCCGCGCGCTGTTCCTTCTTGGCCTCGTCCGGGTCGTAGACGCCCTCGATCAAGTCCTTGATGCGCTTTTGCACGCCGATGGGCGTGATGCCCATCTCGAGATTCCATGCCACCTGTTTGGCGCGACGACGATCCGTTTCTTCGATCGCGGCCTGCATCGAATCCGTCATCTTGTCGGCGTACAGGATGGCCATGCCGTTGATGTGCCGCGCCGCGCGCCCGATGGTCTGGATCAGCGAGCGCTCGGAGCGCAGGAAGCCTTCCTTGTCCGCGTCGAGGATGGCCACGAGCGAAACTTCGGGAATGTCGAGGCCCTCGCGCAGCAGGTTGATGCCCACCAGCACATCGAATTCGCCCAGCCGCAGATCGCGGATGATTTCCACGCGCTCCACCGTGTCGATATCCGAATGCAGATAGCGCACCCTGACGCCGTTTTCAGCGAGATAGTCGGTGAGGTCCTCGGCCATCCGCTTGGTGAGCGTGGTGACCAGCACCCGCTCGGTACGATCGACGCGAATCCGGATTTCGGCCAGCAGATCGTCGACCTGCGTGGTTGCCGGGCGCACCGACAGCGTCGGATCGACAAGTCCTGTGGGGCGCACCAACTGCTCGACCACCTGCCCCGCATGCGTTTTTTCATACACCGCCGGTGTTGCCGACACGAAGATGGTCTGCGGCAACAGCTTTTCGAATTCGTCGAAGCGCAATGGTCGGTTGTCCAGCGCCGACGGCAACCGGAAACCGTAATTGACCAGGTTTTCTTTCCGCGCGCGATCGCCCTTGAACATGCCGCCGGTCTGCGGAATCGTCACGTGCGACTCGTCGATGAACATCAGCGAGTTGGGCGGCATGTAGTCGATCAGTGTCGGCGGCGGCTCGCCGGGTTTGCGTCCGGACAGGTAGCGCGAATAGTTTTCGATGCCCTTGCAGTAGCCGATCTCGGTCATCATCTCGAGGTCGAAGCGCGTGCGCTGTTCGATGCGCT
>JBDTTY010000175.1:0-6063 GCA_040007975.1 Betaproteobacteria bacterium
ATCTGTGTCGGCGTGAAAAAGAATACGAGATTGGACTGGAAGGCGTTGAGCACCAGCGCGACCGCAATACCAAGGACCGCCACGCCCGCGCCGATCCACGCAAAGCGGCGATGCCGGGCCTTCATCGCGTATCTCCCGCATTGGCAGACGTTTGAATCGCTGCGCGTCGACGTGCACGCACCGCAAGCAGCTCGATCGCAAGCGCTATCGCGGTTACGCCGTAGGAGCCCCAAACGAACATGCCGTATCCACCCATCGAGAGAAATTCGCTCATGCCGCGACCATTCGGCCGCCGCGCATCGATGCGATCCATGACGCACCGCGTTCGCGTTCGAGGATGATCGCCTGCACGCGCCACAGTGCGACGGCAATCGTGTACAGCCACGCGGCCAGCGCCAACACCAGCATGCCAGTAAGCATCGTCGCCGCCATCGTCGGTGCCGCGGTGAGGCTGACGGATGCACCCTGGTGCAACGTGTTCCACCATTTCACCGAGAAGTAGATGATCGGAATATTGACGGCGCCGACGATCGTGAGCACTGCACACGCGCGATCGGCGCGGCGCGGATCGTCAATCGCATTGCGCAGCGCGATTACGCCAAAGTAGAGAAAAAGAAGAATCAATTCGGAGGTCATCCGCGCATCCCACGCCCAATATGTGCCCCATGTGGGGCGACCCCACAACGCACCGGTCCACAACGCGACGAAGGTCATCACCGCGCCGGTGGGTACCAACGCCTGCGCCATCATCGCCGACAGCCGCGTGTTGAACGCCAACGCCAGAATGCTCCAGAACGCCATCACGAGATAGATGAACATCGACATCCATGCGGCGGGCACATGAATGAAGATGATCCGGTAGACCTCGCCCTGCTGAAAATCGGTGGGCGCGAGCGCAAACGCGATCCACAGCCCGGCAACCCCCAACAACGCGGCGATGCCTGCAAACCACGGCGCCAGGCGTCCGGCGAGCGGATAAAAGGTGGCGGGAGAGGAGAGTTGGTAGAGATTCATGGTGCTTGGAGACATGAGTTCAACGCAACACTAGTCCAATGCGATTTTGACGGCAGCCGCGGCGGCAAAGGGCGCCCCGACCAGTGCCAACAACAGACCCGCGCCCAGCAATGAAAAATTGGCTGACACGGACAATCCTGCGCGCAACGCATCCGCAGCACCAGCGCCGAAGATCAACACCGGCACAAACAGCGGCAATACCAGCAGGGCGAGCAGGCCGCCGCCGCCGCGCGCGCCCAACGTCAGCGCGGCACCGATGCCGCCAACCAACGACAGGATCGGCGTGCCGAGCAGCAGCGACAACGTGACCACGCCGATCAGCTGCGCGTCCAATCCGTATTGCAATGCCAGGAGCGGTGCCAGCACCACCATCGGCAAACCGGTGGTCAGCCAATGCGCCAGCATTTTACCGGACACGAGTGCGGGCAACGGATACGGCGACATCGCGAATTGCTCAAGAGATCCATCGGTGAAGTCGCTGGCAAATAGTCGTGGCAATGACAGCAGCGCGGCAAGCAATGCGGCAACCCACAGCACCCCCGGCGCCATCGTGGCCAGCAACACGCGATCGGGCGACGACGCCAGCGGAAAAAGACTGACGACCAACACATAGAACAGCAACTGCACCGACAGTTCCGCGCGCGATCGAAATGCGAGCTGCAGATCGCGCCGTGCGGCGATGCCGATGGCCGCCCATACGCCGTAGTCGGCCATGGACGCCGCGGGCGCGACGGAGGTGTTCATGCCAACGCCAGCGCCGTCGTGCAATCGACCGGGAGCGCGAGCGACTGATGCGTGGTGGCCACCACGATGCCGCCGTTGTCGACGTGGTCACCGATCATCTGCCCCAGCAGCGCCAGGCCGGCCGCATCCAGCGCCGTGGCGGGCTCGTCCAGCAGCCACAGCGGCCGCTTGACCAGCATCAGGCGCGCGAGGCCGATGCGCCGCCGCTGGCCCTGCGACAACACGCCGGCGGGCAACGCGCGGGCGGCGTCAAGCGCCACGGCGTCCAGCGCGTGGCGCACTTCAGCGGCTGAGGCGGATTGCCCGGCCAACGCACATTGAAACGTCAGATTTTCGCCCGCCGTCAATTCGTCCTTGAGTGCGGGCACGTGCGCGGCCAGCAGTGCGTCTTGCCGCAGGCGGGGTGCAAACGGGGCCAGAACTTCGTCACGCCAGCAGACGACGCCCTCCCACGGGGCCGTCAGCCCGGCCAGAATGCGCAATAGCGTGGTTTTGCCGGAGCCATTGGGGCCGGTGAGGGTCAGCACGCGACCTTGCGCCAGCCGGAACGAGACGCCGGCAAACAGCGTGGAGTATCCGCGTCGTGCTGCCAGATTCTGGACTTCCAGCATGCCGGGGGCCCGGGCGACGTCAGTTAATGTGAGCAACCACTAACAACTGTGCCGAGAATAGATGATAACTCTTTGATTATAGCCGAAAACTGGCCGGAAATCAGCGCACGATCCTGTCAATTGTGACCCGCACGTCGCGGGTGCCTGGGGCCACCGGCGCGCTGCTGCCTGCCAAATCACCCGATTGGGGGGCTGCCTGGCCAGATTTGCTCACACGCGCCTCGATCACCACCCGTTTGGCCGCAGATATCGTGGCGTTGGGCGCCATCGCCATTGCGTCCGTCAGTGCAAAGTCCCGGGGCAACTCCCCGGCCGAAACCTTCATCGCGGCCAGCGGCATCCGTGCGCCGTCGGGATCGCGGGCAAAAATAAACAGTGTGTCGCCGGGGGCGATCTTGCCGGCCAGCTTGGGGTCGATTTCCACGCGGCCCTCGACGGCACCCCCAGTGGTCGCGCCGCCGCCTTTGGCTGTCGACCCCGCCCCCGCATTGGGTGCCGTGATGGTGGCGGCTTTGGACAGGGGCGCGGGCGCGCCTTTGGAAGTCACTGCGGCTTCCATTTGCGCAATCACCCCGTCGATCTGCGCGATTTCCGGGCTCCCCGGGGGCAACGCGACTTTGAGACGCTTCCACAACGCAACCGCCGTGGCCGGCTCGTTGCGCTCCATGGCCGCGGCTCCACTCAACGCCAGTGCCTTGGGGTAGGCGGGGTCGAGCTGCAATGCGCGTTCGAGCAATTCTGTCGGTTGTCCGACCAGGCTGCGCCCCTGCACCTGCGCGATGGACTCGGCCCAGTCGGTAAGCAGCGGCGCCGTGGGCGGCAGCCGCTTGACGGCCTCGCCATAGGCCAACGCGGCTGACTCGAAGCGACCCAGCGCCCGATAGGATCGCCCGAGCATTGCCCAGCCGGCGCCGTCCTCGGGATTGGCCTGCAGCTTCTGGGCCAGAGCGTCGACCATCGCCAGCACCTGTGGATCGTTGACCAGCGGTTCGTCCCTGGCGGGTTGCGCCGTGATGGCCAGCGGATTGCCCAAAATGAAATACAGGCCACCGGCGGCAATCGGCAGGACGGCCGCGATGATCACCGCGGACACCCATTGCGGCCGATCCGAGTGGGGCGGCGAGGTTGGCGCGATTCCAGGCTCGGCGAGCTCGCTGCCAAATCGCGCAACCAGATCCTCGAGCGCGACGTCGCGTTCGGCCGCGGTGATGGCTCCGGCGGCGAAGTCGGCTTCGACTTGCCGACGATGATCTCGAAAAACGGCCGTTGCTGCCGATTCCTCTTCGGGCGGCGGCTCGCCGCGGCGACGCAGCAGCGGCACGATGAGGACCGCAAGCGTGACGGCCGCGAGCGCCAACGCGAGCAACCAGAAGATGGGGGACGAGGTCATGCGTGGATGGGGATGCCGCGCAACGCTGCGGCGAATGGCAAATGGCAAATGGCGGGGTGCGCCGGATTATACCGTTGCAGCATTGCCGCGAACCAATGCGACCCGATGCATTCCGCACCGCGTCAATGCATTGCGCGGCGTTGGATTATGATGCTTGCACGCGCCCTTCCTGCGCTTCCGACCCCCCTAAAGACCATGCCGGACAAAGAAATACGCGCCGCCTCGCTCGAATATCACCGGCAATATCCGCCGGGGAAAATCGCGGTGCAGCCCACCAAGCAGCTATCCAACCAGCGCGATCTCGCGCTCGCCTACACCCCTGGCGTTGCCGCCGCTTGCGACGAGATCGTTCGCGATCCGAGCGAAGTGTCCAACCTCACGGCACGCGGCAATCTGGTCGGCGTGATTACCAACGGCACCGCAGTGCTGGGGTTGGGTGCGATCGGACCGCTGGCCGCCAAGCCGGTGATGGAAGGCAAGGCAGTCCTGTTCAAGAAGTTTGCGGGTATCGATTGCTTCGACATCGAGATCAACGAACGCGATCCCGACAAGCTCGTCGACATGATTGTCGCGCTCGAGCCCACGTTTGGCGGCATCAACCTCGAAGACATCAAGGCGCCCGAGTGCTTCTACATCGAGCAGAAGTGTCGCGAGCGGATGAAAATTCCGGTGTTTCACGACGATCAGCACGGCACCGCCATCATCGTCGGCGCGGCGATTTTTAACGGCCTGCGCGTGGTGGGCAAGGAACTGGGCGCGGTCAAGGTCGTGTGCTCGGGCGCAGGTGCGGCGGCGCTCGCGTGTCTCGATCTGTTGGTGGGGCTTGGCATCAAGCGCGAGAACATCTGGGTCGCCGACATCAAAGGCGTGGTGTACGAGGGTCGCACCGAAGAAATGGACGACCACAAGATCAAGTTCGCGCAGCCGACCAAGGCACGCAAGCTGGAAGAAATTTTACCCGGCGCCGATATTTTTCTCGGCCTGTCCGCGGCACGCGTGTTGAAGCCCGAGTGGTTGGCGGGCATGAACAAGTCACCGTTGATCATGGCGCTGGCCAACCCGGAGCCGGAAATCATGCCGGACGTGGCCAAGGCCGCGCGTCCCGATGCCATTCTTGCCACCGGCCGCTCGGATTTTCCGAATCAGGTCAACAACGTGCTGTGCTTTCCGTTCATCTTTCGCGGGGCGCTCGATGTCGGCGCCACGACGATCAACGAGGAGATGAAATTAGCCTGTGTGCGCGCGATTGCCGATCTCGCGATGGCGGAACAGTCGGACATCGTGGCGCACGCGTACAACATCGAGAACGTGCGCTTTGGTCCCGAGTATCTGATCCCCAAACCGTTTGATCCGCGTTTGATCGTGATGATCGCGCCCGCGGTGGCTGCGGCGGCGATGGCGTCCGGCGTCGCCACGCGCCCCATCAGCGACATGGTGGCGTACAAGGAAAAGCTGACGCAATTTGTGTATCACTCCGGCCTGTTAATGAAGCCCATCTTCACGGCCGCAAAAAAATCGCCGAAGCGCATCGTGTATGCCGAGGGCGAGGAAGAGCGCGTGCTGCGCGCCGTGCAAGTGGTGGTCGACGAAGGACTGGCGCGACCGATATTGGTGGGCCGTCCCAACGTGATCGAAAAGCGCATCGAGCGCTTTGGCCTGCGGCTGGTGCCGGGCAAGAACTTCGACATCATCAATCCCGAGTGGGATGAGCGCTATCGCGACTATTGGACCGAATATCTGCGCCTCACGCAGCGTCGTGGGGTATCGGCCGATTACGCCAAGATCGAAATGCGTCGTCGGCACACGTTGATCGGAGCGATGGCCATTCATCGTGGCGACGCGGACGGCATGCTGTGCGGAACCTTCGGCACGCACGACCTGCATCGCACGTACATCGATCAGGTCATCGGTTTGCGTCGTGGCGTGAAAACCTATGCGGCGATGAACGCACTGATGCTGCACAACCGCACCGTGTTCATCGCCGACACCTACGTCAACGAAAATCCCTCCGCAGAGCAACTGGCGGAGATCACGTTGCTGGCCGCCGAGGAAATGCGCCGGTTCGGCATCGTGCCCAAGGTTGCACTGTTGTCCCATTCAAGCTTTGGTTCGGCGACCGATCCGCAGGCAAAGAAGATGCAGGCCACGCTGGCGCTGGTCACCGCGCTCGATCCCGAACTTGAATGCGATGGCGAAATGCATGGCGATGCTGCGCTGTCCGAGCAGGTGCGGATGGCGGTGATGCCCAACTCGCGCCTCAAGGGCGAGGCCAACCTGTTGATCATGCCGACGGTGGATGCCGCC
>JBDTTY010000176.1:0-6061 GCA_040007975.1 Betaproteobacteria bacterium
GGCGGCGGCCTTTCTCGTTTCGAGGTCGGCAGCAGCACCGCCACCAGCGAACACAGCACCAATGCCAGCGCCACGAATTCGCTGGGCCCGGGCCGTTCACCCAACGCCAGCATGCCGGCAAACACGCCGACCACGGGGACCGGCAATGACGACAGTGACGAGACGGCAACCGGCAATGTGCGCGCCAGCGTGTACCACGCCCAGTGCGCAAGCGTGCCGGCCAGGAAAATGTTGTAGAGAATCGCGAACCACGTCCAGCCGGCCAGGTGTCCCAGGTAGGACACGGGATGGGGATCGAAAAACGGCGCCAACAGCACCAGCGGCATCCACCCGATCAGCATCATCCATCCCGACAGGGTGTTCTGCGCGATGGGCGGCTGCCATTTGCGCAACAACACGGTGCCGCACGCCCACAGGATGGCCGCGCCCAGGATCATCAGCGCGCCGGTGGACATGTCGCGCACGTGTCGCAGATCATCACCAAGCAACACCGCCATGCCCAACATGCCGAGAACGAGGCCAATGACTTTCCTGCGGTTGAGTGTTTCGTGCAGCACGCCGATGGAAATCAGAGTCGCCCACACCGGCATCGTGTATGCGAGGATGGCGCTGCGTCCAGACGGCAACTGCTGCACGCCAAACAGCACAAACCCGTTCCATCCGGCGATGTTGAACATCGCGAGGATCACCACGCGACCCCACCATTCGCGCGGAATCCGGATCGAGTCGCCGCTGATGCGCGCGACCAGCAGCATGCCGATCGCCGCAAATGGCAGCGTTAGTGAACGAAACGTGAGCGGCGCCAACTCGGATACACCCATCTTCAGTACGGGCCAGTTGCAGCCCCAGACGAGCGTCAAAATGGCGATCGGGACAAACGCATGAGCCAGCGGATGGCGGTTGTCGGCAGCCGTGCTCATCGGCGCTCGCGTAGCGGCAGCGTTTCGCCGAACTTGGACTGATGCAGCGCCCGCGCTTGCACGACCCACGTGTCGCGCCGGATGCGACCGGGGAATTCCGGCAGTTTCCCGTCAATCTCATCGATATCGCGTTCGCTCCAGTGTGCAATTTGGCGATACGTCGAAATGCCAAGTTGATGCAGCATGCGTTCCAATACCGGGCCGATGCCCACGATGAGCTTGAGATCGTCCGGCATGCCGGCATTGTCGAGCAGCAGCGGCGGCGCATTGTTTTCGAGATCGACCACGATGGTGCGGTAGCGCGCCGTCTCGGCGCGTGCGGTGGCCAGTTCGGCCAGCAACCGCCTGCGATCGTCGGCAAAGCTTTGCAGCTGCAACGTGATGGCTTGGGTACCGCGTGCCGTGCGACGCAATGCCGCGTTCTCGCCTTCGAGGCTGCGTAGAAGTCGCGCGCGCTCGGCAGCGGCGCCGTCGTCGACCACGGCATCTGGCATCGCGATCTGAAAAGTGTTCACTGCGGTAGCCACCGGTGCCGACACCGTCGCCTCGACCGTGGATACCGGTGCGGCCGCGGAAGCCGCGGGACGCAACGGCGCCAGCGACTGTGCCTCGCGCCGACCGCGCATGAATCCCGCGCGATAGGCGACGAAAACGCCGATCGCCAGCGCAAGCACAAGTAACAGCGTCAGACCATTCACGGGATGGACCAGGCGGGATTGGATGGGGAGCGGACCGCACGACCGCCGGCAGTCGGGATTGTAAGCGACAGCGCCAACCTCCGGCCAGTTGGATGCTGACGGGTCGGTCACGACGACTGCTAGAATGGGGTTTTACTACGTTGCACGCTGCCGGCCATGGAACCCTCCGTGTCTGCGTCTGCCGGCGCCCCCCGCGAGGATGCCGGCGGTACGCCACCTCCAGTAACACCGCTTGCCACACCTGCGACCCGTGGGTTTGTTGTGGTGCTGGCGCTCGTGGCAATCGTGATCGCAGCGGCCGGCTGGTGGGAAAACCGGCTAAGCCAGTCGACGCTTCGCATCGAAGTCGCCAAGCGCCTTACGGATGCCGACGCCGCCGTCGCGCAGTGGAAGGCCCGCGAATCCGATTTGAGCAACGAACTGCGTGAGGCGCAGGCCAAGTTGACGTTGCTCGAAACCCGTTTGTCCGAGTCGCAGACCCAACAGGCATCGCTGGAAGCGCTGTACCGTGAAATGGCGCCATCTCGCGACGAACTCGCGTTGAACGAAATCGAGCAGGTGCTGCTGCTCGCGAGCCAGCAGTTGTCGATCGCCGGCAATGTGCAGGCCGCGTTGGCCGCGCTGCAGCTCGCCGACTCCAAGCTCGCGCGCACCGACCGCCCGCAATGGGTGGCGCTGCGCCGCGCCCTCGTCCGCGATATCGACAAGCTCAAATCATTGCCCTATGTCGACGTAGCGGGGATGGCGGTCAAGCTCGATCAGGCAATCGCCGCCATCGACACGCTGCCTTTGGCGCGCGACGAGCGGTTGCCCGCGCCAGCGCAGGAACCTGCACCTGCCAACGAGTCTGCCTGGCTGCGATCGCTGCACGACATGTGGACGGAAATGAAATCACTGGTCCGAATTGAAGTGGCCGATCGTCCGACGGCACCGCTGGTGCCGCCTGCGCAAAGCTACTTCCTGCGTGAAAATCTGCGCCTGCGCCTGTTGAGCGCACGTATTTCGCTGCTGTCGCGTGATGATGCCGGATTCAAGACCGACGTCAACGCCGCCAATAGGTGGATCAAGCAATACTTCGACACGCGCGCCAAACTCGTCCAGACATTGATAACGGGATTGACGCAGCTTGCGGCAACGCCGATGCCCACCCAATTGCCGGACCTGGCAGCCAGTCTCAATGCCGTGCGCTCGTTGAAGGCCACGCGCGAGCGTGGCGCCGAACGCACGGCGCTGCCGGCCCGGTAACGACATGCGACTGCTGTTCGCCTTTCTGCTGCTTGCAGTACTGGCCGTGGTGGCTGCGCTGCTGTTCAAGCTCAATTCGGGATACGCATTGTTTGTCGCGCCCCCGTATCGGGTCGAGGTCTCGCTCAACGCGTTCATCATCATTGTCGCTGCGTCTTTTTTCGTCGGCTATCTGCTGTTGCGTCTCGCGTCCCGCCTTGCGGGCCTGCCGGCGCAGGTTCGAGCCAGCAGGCGCCAGCGCAATGTGGAGCGTGCCCGGGGCAAGCAGGATGCGTCCACAGTTGCGCTGCTGGAAGGCCGCTATGGCAAGGCAAAACAATTTGCCGAGGAATCGCTGGCGATCCCGGGTTCGACCGGTCTTGCCGCCCTGCTTGGCGCACGCGCGGCGGCCGAAATGCGTCAATTCGACGACGCGCATGCATTGCTGTCGCGACCGGATGCGGGAACCGCCAGCCTCGCCGTGCCGCGACTGATGCTCGAAGCGGAAATGGCGCTGGAGCAGGGCCAGCCGGGCGAGGCGCTGACGCGACTGGCCGAATTGAAGCGCGAAGCGGGATTGCACACGGCAGCATTGAGACTCGAGTTGCGCGCGACCACCAACGCAGGGCGCCATGCGGACGTGCCCCCGTTGGTGGAGCAGCTCGTCAAGCGCAAGGTCTATGACGCGGCGCAAGGGGATCTATTGCGTGCCGCCGCCTTCGCGCAGGCGCTCACGCAGCAGCGGCACGATGTAGCCGGCTTGCGCGCATTCTGGAGCCGCATTCCTGATGTCGATCGTCTCGACCCCAAGGTGGCGCAATCAGGCGCCACGGCATTTCTCGCCTTGGGGGGCGACCGCGAAGCCGCCGAAATCATCGTGCGCGCACTCGATCGACATTGGGACGCCGACCTGGCGGTGTTGTATGCGCAATGTCGTGCCGCTGATTCCACGGCGCAACTCGAAACGGCAGAGCGTTGGCTGCTACAGCACAACACCGATGCGACGCTGCTCTACGCATTGGGAACGTTGTGCGAGCGTGAGTCGCTTTGGGGCAAGGCGCAGACGTATTACGAGGCCAGTCTTGCGCTCGATCCGCATTGGCGTACGCACGTGGCGCTGGGCGAAATGCTGGCGCGTCTCGACCGCCACGACGAGGCCAACGTGCACCTCGCGGCCGCGCTCAAGTTGGCGTTGGCGGCGCTGTCGGTACGGCGGACATGACCTGCAGCTCCGTGCAGGGTGTCCGTAGGCGAGGCTTCAGCCTCGCTGGGCGCACCGCGCGAGGTTGAAGCCTCGCTTACGGATCTACCGGCGTATCGGTGAGAGCGGCGTAGGTGAAGCTGTCGGCGTAAAACTGCGTCGAAGGTAAACCGCAGCGCTGCGTGAAGTCGCGTCGTGCCGCATCGATCATCGCCGGGCCGCCGCACGCATAGACGTCGTAGCCGGACAGATCCGGGAAGTCGGCAATCACGGCATCGTGCACAAAACCCGTTCGACCGGGCCACGCGTCGTCGGGCTGCGGATCGGAAAGTACCGGGATAAACGTGAAGCCGGGATGCGCCGATTGCCACTGTCCGGGCAATGCGGGCAAATAGAGATCGGGCAGTGCCCGCGCGCCCCAGTACAGCACCATCGGGCGATCGATCTTGCTGTACAGCGCGTGCTCGATGATCGCCTTGATTGGTGCGAAGCCCGTGCCGCCGGCCACGAAGATCAACGGGCGATCCGACTCCTCGCGCAGATAGAACGATCCCAGCGGTCCTTCGAAGCGCAGGATTTCGCGCCCCTTGTACTGAGTGAAAAGGAGATCGGTGAAAAAGCCGCCCGGCACATGGCGAATGTGCACCTCCAGGAATTTGTCGTCATGCGGCGCGGTTGCCAGCGAAAAGCTACGGCGCTTGCCGTCTTTCAGCAGAAAATCCACATACTGGCCGGCGAGGTACTGCAGCCGCTCGTTGGCTGGCAGCTTGAGCCGGACGATCGCCACGTCCGGCGCCGCCCGTTCGATGGACTCGATCCGGCAGGGCAGCCGCTTGATCTGGACGTCGCCCGCGCGGCGTACTTCACGCACTTCAATCACCACGTCGGTCAGCGGCCGCGCACAGCAGAACAGCGCCAGGCCAGCGCGCTTTTCGTCCGCAGTGAGCGTGGCCGGTTGATGCGGACCGTAGTCGACGTCTCCCGACAGGATCCGCCCTTTGCAGGTGCCGCACGCGCCATTGCGGCAGCCGTACGGGAGCAGCAAATCAGCCTGCATGGCTGCGGTCAATATCGTTTCATCGGCAGCACAGACGAACCGATGGTCGCTGGGCTTTATGGTAATCTCAAAAGTCATTCGGGCCATTTCGTTTCGCGCGACTTGTTGCATCAAGGCGGCGCGAACCTAGAGTCGCGAGCGTGCAAAGAATCCTGTTGATCGGTTGCGGTGACGTTGCATTGCGCATCGCCGCCATGCTGCGCGGACGCGCGCGGGTCATCGGACTCACGCGACGTACCGAAGACGTCCCCCGTCTGCGCGCGCATGGCATCGTACCGGTAGTGGCTGATCTCGATGATGTGCCATCGCTTCGTCGACTTAATACCGCGCCGTTTGCTGTTGTACACCTGGCGCCGCCGCCTGCCGAGGGTCGCGACGATCCACGTACGCAGCGATTGCTGGCCGCATTGTCGCGTGCTCAAATTATACCCCGGCGGTTTGTCTACATCTCCACGTCGGGGGTCTACGGCGACTGCGCGGGAGCCCATGTCGACGAGTCGCGGGTGCGCCGCGCGCAGACTCCGCGTGCGCGTCGGCGGGTGGCGGCGGAGGATCGGCTGCGTGTGTGGGCTGCGCGCGTCGGCGTGCAGTTGGCGTTGATTCGCGCACCCGGCATCTATGCACAGACGCGCCTGCCGCTGGATCGCATACGTCAGGGCACGCCGGTGCTTACGGCGGAAGATGACGTGTTCACCAACCATATTCACGCCGACGATCTGGCGCGCGCAGCCATCGCCGCTATTTTCCACGGCCAGGCCAACCGCGCGTACAACGTGACCGACGATGCCGAACTGAAGATGGGTGGCTGGTTCGACCTGGTGGCCGATGCCCATCAATTGCCGCGACCGCCGCGTGTGACATGGGAGGAGGCCGAACACCGCATTGCCCCGGTTCTGCTGTCGTTCATGGGCGAGTCGCGTCGGTTGTCAAATTTGCGGATGAAGCGCGAACTGCGCGTGCG
>JBDTTY010000177.1:0-6051 GCA_040007975.1 Betaproteobacteria bacterium
GCCAAGCGCGCCATCATGCATCTTTACAATTCGACGTCCACCACGCAACGACGCGTGGTGTTCGGGCTTGACCGCGCCGGCGTCCGCCAGATCGCCGTGGACGCCGCAGAAGTGGTGCGCGCATGCGCTGCGGCACAAGCCGACACCGAGTGGACGTATCAATATTCGCCGGAAAGCTTCACTGGCACCGAGCTCGATTTCGCCGTTGAAATTTGCGACGCCGTGCTCGATGTCTGGCAACCCACACCTGCGCACAAGTCAATCATCAATTTGCCGGCCACGGTCGAGGTCGCCACGCCCAATGTCTTCGCCGATCAGATCGAGTGGATGGGACGCAAGCTTGCGCGTCGCGACAGTGTGGTGCTGTCCGTGCATCCGCACAACGACCGCGGCTGCGGCGTGGCCGCGGCCGAACTCGCCGTGATGGCAGGCGCGGATCGTATCGAGGGGTGTCTCTTCGGCAATGGCGAACGTACCGGCAACGTGTGCCTCGTCACGCTCGGACTCAACCTGCATACGCAGGGCATCGATCCGGGCATCGACTTTTCCGACATCGGCGAGATCATTCGCACGGTCGAGCATTGCAACCAGTTGCCGGTGCATCCGCGTCACCCCTATGGTGGCGAACTGGTGTTCACCGCGTTTTCGGGCTCGCATCAGGATGCGATCAAGAAAGGACTCGCGATGCGCACGCAGGACGTCGCACGCGGCAATTGGATTTGGGATGTTCCGTATTTGCCGATCGACCCGGCGGATCTTGGCCGTAGCTATGAGGCCGTCATTCGTGTCAACAGTCAGTCCGGCAAGGGCGGCATCGCCTATCTTCTTGAGCGCGACTATGGACTGGCGCTCCCGCGTCTTCTGCAGATCGAATTCAGCCACGTGATCCAGGGCATCACCGACACCACGGGCAAGGAATTGTCACCCGCGGAAATTCACGCCGCATTCGAACGCGAGTATCTCGCGGCGACATCGCCGCTGGCGTTTGTCGGGCATCGCGCGCAACACAGCGGAACCGATGGTACGGTCGAGCATTTGACGGCGCATCTCGAACTCGATGGTGTTGAAACCGTGCTGCGGGGAGCTGGCAATGGGCCGGTCGACGCGTTTGTCGCCGCCGTGCGCTCGGGCATGGGGCTGCCGATTCACGTGATCAACTATCACGAGCATGCGATCGGTGCCGGCGAGGATGCGACCGCCGTAGCCTACGTGCAATTGCGTGTCGGGACCGAGCGCACTGTGTACGGCGTGGGGCGTGATGCCAACATTGTAACGGCGACGCTGCGGGCGCTGGTCAGCGGCATCAACCGCGCAACTCGCGATGGCGCGTTGACGTTGAACGCGCCGGCTCGCGCCGCGGTGGCCTGAACCGTACTTCAGCAGTTTTCGCGGCGAAACAAGGCCCGCTTCCGGCATCGACTCGACAGCGCAACCGCGCGGTCCAATCCGCGGTCGGCCGCCGCCGGCAGGAAAAGTCGAGTCCGAATTTGCGCGACGTTGAAAAGCGCGTCGGCCTTGTACATGCCGGCGTCGAGTGGTACTCCCACGCATTGTCGACACCATGCCCGAGCACGCCATCGGGGGACTTGGTCGAGTCTTGCTCTTCGAGTTTCGGCACCCAGGCTGGTCGCGGTAAAATATGCATCTGATCCCCGCCACAACCATCGTTGCCGCCGGCAGTTGTTGCTGACGCTGTGCGGCGCATTTGCCCAATGTTTTGAATGAGGTAACCATGAGCACGTCCCCCTTCGGTCCCGGTGTCGAAATCTCCGGACGCATCACGCCCGAGTTTGCGCAAATCCTGACGCCCGAGGCTGTAGCCTTTGCCGTCAAGTTGCAGCGCGCATTTGGAGGACGCCGTGACGAACTGTTGAAGCTTCGCGACAAGCGGCAGGCGCAGTTCGATGCAGGCAAGCTGCCCGACTTCCTGCCGGAAACGGCGGCAGTGCGCGAGGGAGACTGGTTGTGCGCGCCGGTGGGTAACGACATTCAGGATCGGCGCGTGGAAATCACGGGCCCGGTCGATCGTAAGATGATCATCAACGCGCTCAACTCGGGAGCGCAGGTGTTCATGGCTGACTTCGAGGATGCCAATACGCCGCGGTGGGACAACAACATCGATGGTCACATCAATCTTCGCGACGCGATTCGCCGGCGCATCGACTATGTGTCGCCCGAAGGCAAGGCGTACAAGCTGAACGACAAGTTGGCTACGCTGTTTGTACGGCCGCGCGGGTGGCATCTGCCGGAAAAGCACGTCAAGGTTGACGGTGTGCCGATCTCCGGCGGCATTTTCGACTTTGCGTTGTACTTCTTCCACAACGCGAAAGAACTTGTGGCGCGGGGCAGTGGTCCGTATTTCTACCTGCCCAAACTCGAGAGCCATCTCGAAGCGCGCCTGTGGAACGACATTTTCGTGATGGCGCAGGACGAGCTGGGTGTGCCGCGTGGCACGATCAAGGCTACCGTGCTGATCGAGACGATCGTGGCAGCCTACGAAATGGACGAAATCCTGTTCGAGTTGCGCGAGCATTCGGCGGGGCTCAATTGCGGACGCTGGGACTACATCTTTTCGTGTATCAAGAAATTCCGGAACAACAAGGATTTCTGCCTCGCCGATCGCGCATTGGTCACGATGACCACGCACTTTCTCAAGAGCTACGCCGAGTTGTGCGTCAAGACCTGCCACCGTCGCAACATTCACGCAATGGGCGGCATGGCGGCACAGATTCCGGTCAAGAACGACGAAAAGGCCAATGCTGAAGCCTTTGCCAAGGTCAAGGTCGACAAGGAGCGCGAGGCCAAGTACGGACATGACGGGACGTGGGTCGCGCATCCGGGGCTGGTACCCGTGGCGCTCGAGGCTTTCAATCGCTTGATGCCCACGCCCAATCAGATCGCGATCACCAAGCGCCTCGACGTCAACGTCGGCGCGGCCGATCTCATCAGGTTTCAGCCCGAAACGCCGATCACCGAAAATGGCCTGCGACTCAACATCAACGTTGCCATTCAGTACATAGGAGCGTGGCTGGCAGGTCAGGGCGCAGTACCCATCTACAACTTGATGGAAGACGCTGCCACCGCGGAAATTTCACGCTCGCAGGTGTGGCAGTGGATTCGCTCACCCAAAGGCGTGCTTGATGATGGCCGCAAGGTGACCAAGCCGATGGTGGCGCTGATGATTCCCGAGGAACTCACGAAAATCCGCGAGCTTCTCGGTGCGGCTTACGGGGACGGCAAATACGACACCGCGGCCAAGATCTTCGCGGACCTCGTCAACAACGATACGTTCGTTGAATTCCTGACGTTGCCGGCGTACGACTTGATCGACTGACGCGACGGGCCAAACGAATTGCGCCATGTAGGCGAAGCTTCAGCCTCGCGATGTCGCAATGCACGAGGCTGAAGCCTCGTCTACAGATGTCGCAATGCACGAGGCGCAAGCCTCGTCTACAGGCCCGGCAAAGTCAGTCCTTCAGCCACGCCGCGAGGTCGCCCTTCAGTTTCTTGAGATCGGCTTCGCGCGTGTACATCATGTGGCCGGCGTCATAGTAGTGATGCTCGACGCGCGCCATCACGTCGGCGGGCACATCGAGCTGGGCGAGCGACCAGTCGGACGCACTGTAGGGCGTGCCGAGGTCATAGCGACCGCTGGCCACCAGCACCTTGAGATGCGGATTACGCCGCAGCGCGCGCGAAAGATCCTGGCTCGTTGACGCGAAACTGTTGCCCGTGTCCTTGCCGCGGTTCCAGTTCCATTGCTTGTGCACGTCGTGCGACAGCACTTCGTATCGCGCCTCGAACGCGACACCCAGCTGTTCGCTCATGTAGGCGTGTGCTGCCATCGTGTAGGGCGCGACAATCGCCTCGATGCCGGGATCAAATTCCCATTCGCGGGTGCGACTGGCCGCCATCGGGCCGGTGACGCGCGCTTCGAGGCGGCCCACGATCAAGCCGCGATCGCGCAGCAATTCAACAAAGAACGTCTGGTCGCTGATGCGCAGGTTCTTCTCGTCGACCAATGCAGGCGGGAGACCGGTGAGTTGCGCGAGGCGCGCGACGACATTGCGGCGCGCCGTCTTCGACAGTCGTGCGCCGGCATGCAGTGCGCAGAGATACTCGCCCGCGGCAAATTCCTCTGCTGCCGCGCGGGCCGCGGCCGGTGATTTGCCCGGTGCCCCGGCCAACTTGCCGTGGTACTGCGCGACACCGGCGAAGGCCGGCAGGTACAGCGCATAGGGCAGGTCGTTGCGTGGGGCGAAGACAAGGCTCTGCAAATCCATTGCACACGACACGAGGATCAGCCCTGACAATGCCACGCCCAGGTCCTGCAGTTTGTCGGCCAGTGCAGCACCACGCGTCGTACCGTAGCTTTCTCCGGCAAGGTACACGGGTGAACGCCAGCGGCGATGGCGCCCCAGCCATGCGCGCATGCATTCGGCGAGGGCGTCGACGTCGCCGTCGACGCTCAACATTTTCTTGCGTGCATCGTCGCTGGATGTCAGCGAATATCCGGTATGCGGAGGATCGATGAAGACGAGATCGAAATGCTCGAACCATGATTCAGGATTGTCCGTGACTGCGTAGGGGGGTGACGGCATCGTGCCGTCCTCGCGGATCACGACGCGCTTCGGCCCCAATGCACCCAGATGCAGCCAGATCGACGCCGAACCCGGGCCGCCGTTAAACGCAAAACATACGGGGCGCGTCGCAGGGTCGGCGTCCGTGAGCAGATAGGCGGTCGTGAAGATCGCGGCCTCGGGTTCACCCCGCTTGTCATCGATGCCGCCGCTCGTTACCGGAATGAAGCCGACGACAGCGGTGTATTTGAACTTGCGGCGATTGAGCGTAATACTCCCCTCGCTCGTGGAGGCCGCCGCGGAGAGCAGTTTGTCGACGTTATCGCGCAGCCGCTTTTTCGCGTCTTCACTTTGGGGAGATGCAGCGGATTCAGTCATGGTCGGTTGCCGGAGGTAGGAGGGAAAATTGGCGGTCGTGCTGCTTTGGTGCCGCGAAATGGCGTCTGGGGCCAACGGCAGCGATTCTACGGTCTGGCGCATCCGTGGGCCACTTTCTCGCTCTGGCCTCGGACCGACGCGGGCCGCCGTCGATGCGGCATGACTATTGCAATTGGCTGACTGGCGACACCGGCAGTCTCACAGGCGCTAACCGAACCTTATGCCTCTCAACACCATTTTCCGCCTGCCCCCGGCTCATGCGTGCGCCAGCTTGTGGGTCCGCAAGGCGATCCATGCGCTCGGCGTCGCCGCTATAGCGCTGATGACGCCGGTGGGCGCGACCGCCGCCAATGCCGACGACACGATCGAGCGTCGCGCATTGACCATCGAGGCGGCGTTGACCGGATTTCCGCAGCGGTCTGCGGCGGAATTGGTACAACTGATCCGAGACATTGACGTCGGTTCACCTGGCGACAAACGGCTCGTTTACGGCTTGTTTGGTCAGGCTCGGGTCCTGTCGGGGGACCCGAAGGCAGCCGCGCTACTGGCAGACCAGCTGGAAATGGAGGCCACGTCGAAGTCCGACTTGCCGGGTCGCGCGACTGCGTTGTTGATCCGCAGTGCCATTGAATCATCGGCAGGCGACACCAGCAAGGCGGCCTCGCTCGCCCGTCAGGCGCGCGATCTGGTTCGGGATTCGGACGACGAGTTCATCCGGCATTGGGCGGCCTTGGCGCTGGGCACGTCCACGCGCACGTTAGGCCAGGCAGAAGAGGCTCTGGCGAGCTTGCAGCAGGCGTTGTCGTCCGCGGAGCGAGCCCGCAATCCGTACCGTCGATCCAACGCGTATTACCAACTTTCCGTGCTCCAGCGGTCGCTCAAAAACGGAACCGACGCACTTGCTGCCAGTGTCGCCGCATTCAAGTACGCCGAGGCAGCAAATAGCGCGTTTGCAATGGCGAGCGCCAAGATGGCGGAGTCCGCCGTGATGGAATTGCTTGTTCGGCCGGTGCGCGAAATGTCCGCCATTGAGCAGGCATTGGCCATTGCCCGCGATGCGTCGTCACAGACCGCCGAATCGCGTGTGCTCGTC